>JAISLN010000167.1 GCA_031290835.1 Prevotellaceae bacterium | reverse complement strand
CTCCTGTTCGCCTTGCGAGTGAGCGGAGTCCGAAACCGCTTTGGGCTGCGCCAACACGGATAGAGCCATCCCTGTCAGCATAAATACGGAGATTCTGCGCTTCATAAATCAATTTTTTTTAGTGGATTAATTGCGATTTTAAGTTCGGCGCAAAATTCCACTTTTGATATTACAAAGGCATGTCGAAGAAAAGAATAAAATAAAACAACTGTCTTACGGATCCGCTAAGAACCTCTACGCCCTTTCCAATCCCTTAAATCCCATTAGCTTTTTCATCTCCTGTAGGGTTGCGGCGGCGCTTTCGCGGGCTTTTTCCGCGCCGTTTTTCCGCACCTTGCGGAGGTAGTCCTCGTTTTGCAGCAGGTCTAGTATGCGGTCGCGAATGGGTAGCGTAACCTTGCAGACGTCGTCGGCAAGCTGATTTTTCATATCGCCGTAGCGGATGCTGCCCGCCGCGTATGCCTCCCGGTAAAAGCTGACCACCTCAGGCGCAGAAACGACGCTCATTATGGTGAAAAGGTTTTTAACCGGCTCGCTCATGGCGTCGGTTTTTTCGCCGGTATCGGTTACGGCTTTCTTCACCTTTTTGCGGATAGCCGCCTCGTCGTCCATCAGGAAGACGCCGTTTCCCTCGCTTTTGCCCATTTTTCCGCTGCCGTCAAGCCCCGGAATTTTGATGAGCTCGCCGCCAAAGTTGTAGGCGTCCGGCTCGGGGAAGAGGTTTGCCCCGTACATGTTGTTAAACCGGCGGGCGTACACGCGGGTTATCTCAAGGTGCTGCTCCTGATCTTTGCCCACGGGCACCTTGTTTGCACGGTGTATGAGGATGTCGGTTGCCATGAGCACGGGGTAGGTAAGCAGGCCGGCATTTACGTTTTGCGGATGCTTGCGCACCTTTTCCTTGAACGACGCCGTTCGCTCCAGCTCGCCCACGTAGGCAAGCATGTTGAGCAGCACGTACATTTCCGAAATTTCGGGGATGTCGCTCTGCACGTAGAGCGTGCACTTTTCGGGGTCTAAGCCTGCGGCCAAGTACTCCGCCAAAATTTGGCGAACGTTGCCGTGAAAATCAGCTGCCTTGGGATGCGTGGTGAGCGAATGAAGATCGGCTATAAAAAAGAAGCAGCGGTTGCTTTCCTGCATCTTGACAAAGTTGCGCAGCGCACCGTAGTAGTTGCCCAAGTGAAGATTACCGGTAGAGCGTATGCCGCTAAGAACTGTTTCCATAAAATTATAGCTAAGATTTACAGAATTTATAAATAAAGATTTACAGAATTTCAGAATTTACAGAATTTACAAATAAAAATTTACAGAATTTCAGAATTTACAGAATTTACAAATAAAGATTTACAGAATTACAGAATTACAGAATTACAGAATTTACAAATCTATAGAATGATAAATAAACAATATGTAAATTCTGTAAATTATGTAATTATGTAAATTTAGAATTTAAAATTTCTTCCGTTGCTTTTGCGATTCCTGCATTTGCTTCTACGAGGATACCTTTAATGCCGGCGTTGCGTGCCGTTTCCATATCGGTTTGGCGGTCGCCGATGAGGTAGGAGCGCGAGGCATCCACATGGTAGCGCGCCAACGCCTTCTGCACAAGCAGCGGCAGCGGCTTACGGCACAAGCATTTCCCCGCTTCGGGGTGGTGCGGGCAAATGTAAAGCTCCGTCAGCTGTACGCCAAGCGCTGACATTTGCTCGCGCAAAAAGCTGTGGAGCCGCTCCACCTCCTGTACGCCGTACAAGCCCCGCGCCACTCCGCTCTGGTTGCTGATGACGATGAGCAAAAAACCGGCGTCCTGCAGCCGCTTCAGGCATTCGCCAAGGCGCGGCGTGAGGGCAAAATCCTCCTTTCGGTACACGTAGTAGCGCCCCTCGTCGCTGTTGATTACCCCATCGCGGTCAAGAAAAACGACCTTTTGCATAAGCTTTATGATATACGTAGGTATTTCATCCTCAAAACTTACCACCGCATTAGCTGGTACACAAAATGCCACAGCAGCTGCGGATCTACGGCTATCGGGTAAAGAAATCCGAAAACAGCGCCGTAAAAGTGCGCGTCGTGGTTTACATTGTCGGCGGCGCGCTTGCTCATGTAGGACGAATACCAAAGGTAGAGCGGCCCAAAGATAACGCCCGGCACGGGAATAACGCCCATGAGGTAGAGCATGCTCCACGGCTGAAAAAAGATGAACGCAAACAGCACGGCGCTCACCGCCCCCGACGCCCCTACCGCCGAGTAGTCGTAAACATCCTTATGCTTGGTAACGGTCGATAGTGTTGCTACCGCCATGCCGCCAAAGTAGAGCAAAAAGTAGTGAAGCACGGGCACAGACGTTACCCCTTCCGCGTGCAGCTCATTGAGCGCCATCTCCACAGCCCCGCCAAACGAGTAGAACACTATCATGTTCACCGCCAGGTGTACGTAATCCGCATGAACAAAGCCGTGCGTAACGATACGATACCACTCTTTGCGGTACACCACGCGGTAGGGCGACAGCAGCAGCCTGTCGAAGAGCGCGCGCCGCCTAAACGCCGCTATTGATACCAAAACCGTAAGGATTACAAGGGTAATAGTCATAGCGTTGATTTGGATATTTTTTGTCAGTGCATTATTTTGTACACCAGCTCGCGCAGCAAATCTCCGTAGCCGGTAGAGGCGTTGTTCCAGCCCTTGCTGCGCATGTCAAACTCGCGCAGCAGCGCAATAACCTCGGCTGACTTGGTGGACGAAAATCGTCGCGCTGCCGCCTCGTAGCTTCTCAAGAAGTAGGAGTTGATGCCCATCACCCCCTGAATTTCGGTGGACGGAATAGCGGCGTTTTTATACTTTGCTTTGAGCATGTGCAGCAGAAAGATTTTGCAAAATTGAGAAAACAGCTGGCTAACTATCGCGGGTAGCGAATTTTTTTCCGCGTTGCGCTCAAAGTGCATAATGATGCGGTTGGCTTTGAGCACATCGCCTGCCGTGATGGCGTTGCAGAGCTCAAAGGTGTTGTAGTCCTTGCTGATGCCAATGTTGCGCTCAATATGGTCGGTCGTGATTTTGCTGTTTTGGGGCACCACCACCGCCAGCTTGTCGAGCTCATTTACGATTTTGGTCAGGTCGGCTCCCAGGTAGTCCGCCAGAATTTTTGCAGCCACCGTGTCGATGGTGCGCTGCTTGGAGCTAAGGTAGCTGATAATCCAGTCGGGTAGCCTCTCCTCGTAGGGCGCGGCGGACTCAAACACCTCTCCGATTTTGACCGTTTGCTTGTAGAACGACGTGCGCTTGTCCACCGTTTTCCCCTTATAGCACACCACCAGCAAGGTAGATTTCAGCGGGCTGCCGACGTAAATCTCCAGCTTGTCGATATCCTTGATGTGCTGCGCCTCGCGCACCACCACCACCTGATAGCTGCTCATCATGGGGAAGCGCCGCGCAACCTCAATCACCGCTTTGGCGCTCACATCCTTGCCGTAGAGCACCGTTTGGTTGAACGTTTTTTCGGCCTCGCCCAGCACGTTGTCCTGAATATAGCCTGAAATTAAATCAATGTAGTACGCCTCCTCACCCATGAGCAAGTACACCGGCTTGTATATTTTGTTTTTCAAGTCGGACATAATACGCTCGTAGCCCGATTTTACCTCCTCAAAGCGAATTTTTGCCATAGCTCACGTGCTGCGAATTGACGCAACAGGGAATTAAAATGAAGTTTGAAGCCGAACTCTTAGCGCTTAGGCTCTCAAAACGCTTTTGCGATGGCAATAAAATCATCGGCAACGAGCGAAGCGCCGCCAATAAGTCCGCCGTCCACGTCGGGTTGTGCAAAGATTTCGGCAGCGTTGGAGGGTTTGCAGCTGCCGCCGTACAGGATGGGCGTTTGCGCTGCCGCTGCGCCAAATTTAGCCGCCAACGTTTTGCGGATAGATGCGTGCATTTCCTGCGCCTGCGCCGAAGTTGCCGTTTTGCCCGTGCCAATAGCCCACACCGGCTCGTAGGCAACCACTACCTTGGCAAAATCCTCTGCGCTCAGCTGCGTAAGCACCTCCAGCTGCGCGTTCACTACGTCAAAATGGCGGTTAGCTTCGCGCTCGTCCAACTTTTCGCCTACGCAAAAGATGGGTATTAGCGCGTGCTTGAGCGTCAGGGCTATTTTGCGCGACAGCGTGGCGTTGGTTTCGCCGTAGTATTCGCGGCGCTCGGAGTGCCCAAGTATGCAGTACTTCACGTCAACCGAAGCCAACATTTTGGCGGACACCTCGCCGGTGTATGCGCCCGATTCGTACTCGGCGCAATTTTGCGCCGATAGCCCAATGCCCGCCTTCTCCAGATCCTCTGCCAAACAGGTAAGGTGCGTGAACGGCGGCGCTACCACCAGCGTTACATCGCTTTTCAGCTCGCCTTTTTTGGCAATGATTGCTTTTACCAGCGCTTCACCTTCGGCAAAGGTGGTATTCATTTTCCAGTTACCTGCAACAATTTTTTTTCTCATGATAATAAAACAGCTCAATTAATTTGTGATACTTCTAACTTGTAATTTCTTTGTCAGTGGCGTCCGCAGCTGCAGCTATCATCTTCATCGCAGCAGCAATCGTCGTCGTCGCAGCAGCAATCGTCGTCGCCGTCCTCGCCGCAACAGCAGCAACCGCCGCCGCCCAAGCCTTTGGCGAGCTCTTTTTCGGTGGCGTTGCGCACTTCAACAATCTGCCCCTCAAAGCTCAACTCCATGCCCGCCAACGGATGGTTGAAGTCAAGCTCCACCGAATTTTCCTTTACCTCCAGCACGGTAGCGCTAAAAACATTTCCCTCGCTATCCTGCATGGGTACAACAGCGCCCTCCGCCAGCAAGCCCTCTTCGAGCTGCCCATCTACCATAAAAGCGTCCAACGGAAATTCGTTGATGTTTTTTTCATCAACTTCGCCGTAGCCTTCGGCGGGCGTAAGCGTAAACTTAAAGCCGTCGCCGGTGCGCTTGCCCTCAATATTTGCCTCAAATTTGGGAAGCAACATGCCGCTGCCGAATATGAATGAAAGCGGATTTTGGGATGTTGCCTTGTCCACCACATCACCGTCAACGGTGAGCTGGTAGGACAGGGAAACTACCTTGTTTTTGGAAATTTGCATGAGTATTTTTTTTGTGAGCGCAGCTGTAGTACTTTTCAGGGTGAGCCTTACTCAAGTTAAACAAACTTTTTGGGGCTAAATTTCGCCTCCATCTGCGCCTTCCGCCGCTGGCGTTTCGGGCGCTACCAAATCGGTTGCAGCGATGGCCGCAGCTTCTTCCTCCTCCTCGCTCTTGTTTACCTTGGCCACAGCGGCAATGGCGTCGCCCTCGCGCAGCTTGATGAGCTTCACGCCCTGCGCCACGCGCCCCGACCTCCGAATTTCGGATACCGGCACGCGAATGGTAATGCCCGATTTGTTGATAATCATCAAATCGTTTTCGTCAATTACGTCTTTTATGGCGATGAGGTTGCCGGTTTTTGCGGTAATGCTGAGCGTTTTTATACCTTTTCCTCCGCGGTTGGTTATGCGGTAGGCGGACAGCTCCGAACGCTTCCCGTAGCCATTTTCCGACACTACGAGTATTTCGCTCTTTTCGTCCGATACGCACACCATGCCTATCACCTCGTCGGCTTCGTCAATCGTTATGCCGCGCACGCCGGCGCCGGTACGCCCAATGGGTCGCACCTTGCTTTCGTTGAAGCGCAGCGCTTTGCCGTTGCGGGCGGCAAGAATAATTTCGTTGCAGCCGTTGGTGAGCTTGGCTTCGAGCAGCTGGTCGCCATCCTTAACGTTAATGGCAATCACGCCGTTTTGTCGCGGGCGGGAGTATTGCTCCAACACCGTCTTTTTTATGACGCCTCGCTTGGTGCACAGCACTATGTGGTTGTTGTCGATGTAGTCCTTATCCTCAAGCGTTTTTACGTTGATGTACGCTTTTACCTTGTCGTCGGGCTCAAGGTTGATAAGGTTTTGTATGGCGCGTCCCTTGGTCGTTCGGGTGCCTTCCGGTATTTCATACACTTTGAGCCAATAGCATTTTCCTTTTTCGGTAAAGAAGAGCATGGTGTTGTGCATGGTTGCCGCAAAAATATGCTCGATGAAATCTTCGTCGCGCGCGGCAGCGCCCTTAGCGCCAACGCCCCCGCGGCTTTGCGTGTGGTAGTCGTTGAGCGGCGTCCGCTTAATGTAGCCTAAATGCGAAATGGTAATTACCACATCTTCGTCGGCGTAAAAATCTTCCGGGTTAAACTCTTCCGAGGTGAGCACTATCTCTGTTTTGCGGCCGTCGTCAAAGCGCTTTTTTACGTCAATAAGCTCCTCCTTAATGAGGCTCATTTGGAGCGCTGTGCTCGCCAAGAAAGCGTTGAGCTCGGCGGCCAACTTTGTCAGCTCGTCAAATTCGGCCTGCAGCTTGCCGCGCTCCAAGCCTGTGAGGGCGCGCAGGCGCATGTCCACAATGGCGCGCGCCTGCACCTCGTCCAAGTCAAAGCGGGTTGTCAGGTTTTGTATGGCCTCGTCGGGCGTTTGGCTGGCGCGGATAATGGCAATCACCTCGTCGATGTGGTCAATGGCTTTGAGCAGCCCTTCGAGGATATGGAGGCGCTCCATTGCTTTTTCGAGGTCAAACTTGGCGCGGCGTACAACCACCTCGTGCCGGTGCTTTACAAAGCACTCTATTTGCTTTTTGAGCGGCAGCAGGAGCGGTCGCCCGTCCACCAACGCAATGCTGTTGACGGAAAAGCTCGACTGCATGTCGGTGTGCTTGAACAGGTGGTTGAGAACGATGTTGGCCACCGCCTCCTTCTTGAGCTTTATCACCACGCGGGTGGTGTTCGTTCGGTCCGATTCGTCGTTGACGTAAGATATTCCGTCAACAATTTTTTCTTCGGCAAGGTGCGCTATTTTTTCCACCAACGACGCCGGGCTTACCATGTAGGGCAGCTCGGTAATCACAATTGTTTCGCGCCCGGTATCGCTGATTTCTATTTCGGTTTTGGCGCGAATCACTACGCGCCCCTTGCCCGTTTCATACGCCTCCTTGATGCCCTGCACCCCATAGATGATACCGCCGGTGGGAAAATCGGGACCTTTGATGTGGTGCATCAGCTCGTCGGTGGTAATGTCGTTGTTGTCGATGTAGGCGCAGATGGCGTCCACGGCTTCGCCCAAGTTGTGCGGCGGCATGTTGGTGGCCATACCCACGGCAATGCCCGACGCTCCGTTGACCAACAGCATGGGGATTTTGGAGGGGAGCACGGTGGGTTCGGAGAGGGTATCGTCAAAGTTGAGGGACAAATCCACCGTGTTTTTATCAATGTCGAGGAGCATTTCCTCCGCTATTTTGCGCAGGCGGGCTTCGGTGTACCTCATGGCGGCAACGGCGTCGCCGTCGCGCGAGCCAAAGTTGCCCTGCCCGTCAACCATCATGTAGCGCAAGCTCCACCACTGCGCCATGCGCACCATAGCGTAGTAAACGCTGCTATCGCCGTGCGGGTGGTACTTACCCATCACCTCGCCGACAATTCTTGCCGACTTCTTGTGCGCCGATCCCGACGACAAGCCCAACCCCGACATCCCGTACAGCACGCGCCGGTGCACCGGCTTCAGCCCGTCGCGAACATCGGGTAGCGCGCGCGAAACTATCACCGACATTGAGTAGTCAATGTACGATGACTTCATTATCTCTTCAATATTTACCGGAACAATCTTTTCGCCCTCTATATCTGCCATATATGTAGTCTTGTAAAATAACAAAAATTTCGCTAAATTACTATTTTTTCCCCGAACGCCACGTTTTTCGAGCCGCTTTTTTATCAACAATCCCCATTAAATAATCTAAAAGTGCACAGCGTAAAGGTACTTCATATCCAAAAGATGGATACCTTTACCCAATTTTTTTATGGTTAACCTGACAATTTGGCGCAGGCATGAATTTTGAGGCGCTAACCCCGTAAGTCAAATACCGCACAAAACCGAATGCGGCTGCTACCCAAACTTATTTTTTTACCTAATTGGCTACTTTAACTTACACAAATACAAATGAATACAAATTCAACACAGAAGCTGACGGACGTGATTAACTTTAGCAAGGAAGAAGCGTTGCGCTTGGGAAATCAGACCGTCGGCACAGAACACCTCGTGCTGGGAATGATAAGGGACGGAAACAACTCGGCGCTGGATGTGCTCTCCTCGCTTGGGGTAAATCTGGAGCGGCTGAAAGAGGCGATTGAAGAAAAGGTCAGAAGCCACGATGAGCTGAGCGTAAGGGATATAGACAAATTGCTGTTTTACAAGTCGGTAGAGCGTGCGCTGAAAATGCAGCACCTCGAAGCGCTTTCGCTAAAAACAAACGAGGTGGATACCATTCACCTGCTCTTGGCTATCCTCAAAGACGACTCAAGCATCGTAACGCAGCTGCTGCAAAAGCAAAATGTCAACTACCAAAGGGTGATAAACGCTTTCACGGACAAAAGCAATAGGCCTTACGGTGAAAACCTAATCAGCAACAAAAAAAGCAACAACAGCGGCGGAAGCGACAACGCTTACGAAGAAGATGACGATGACGACGACGACGACGACGATGATGACGACGACGATTTAAGGTACATCAATACGCCCACGGCGCCTGCCCATACATCGCCGCAGCATCAGTACAAAATCGGCGGCAAAACGACGTCTGATACCCCCGCGCTCGACAGCTACGGCACGGACTTGACCAAGGCCGCCGAACAAAATCTGCTCGATCCGGTGGTGGGGCGCGAAAAGGAAATTGACAGGCTGGCACAAATTCTCAGCCGCCGCAAAAAAAATAATCCCATCCTTATCGGAGAACCCGGCGTGGGAAAAAGCGCCATCGTAGAGGGGCTGGCGCTCCGCATAGCCCACCGGCAGGTTTCGCGCGTGCTCTTCGGAAAGCGGGTAATGACGCTGGATGTGGGCGCAGTGGTGGCGGGCACCAAGTATCGCGGACAGTTTGAGGAGCGAATGAAAGCTATCCTGAACGAGCTGCAAAAAAATTCGCACATTATTCTCTTCATCGACGAAATTCACACGCTCATCGGCGCAGGAGGCGCTTCGGGTGCGCTCGACGCCGCCAACATGCTAAAGCCCGCGCTGGCTCGCGGCGAAATACAGTGCGTGGGGGCAACTACGCTCAACGAATACCGGGAATATATCGAAAAAGACGGTGCGCTGGAGCGACGCTTTCAGCGCATCATGGTAGAGCCTACCACCGCTGATGAAACCATCGAAATCCTGAACAACATAAAGGAGCGCTACGAAGACCACCACAACGTAATCTATACGCCCGAAGCTATCCGCGCCTGCGTGCTGCTCACGCAGCGATACGTCTCGGAGCGCTACCTGCCGGACAAGGCGGTAGATGCGCTGGACGAGGCGGGATCGCGCGTGCACCTCTCCAATATTTCCGTTCCCGATGAAATCACGGAGATGGAAAAAAAGCTGGAGACAATTGTACGGGAAAAGAAGTCCGCTGTGGAAAACCAAAAGTTTGAGCTGGCGGCGGCTCACCGCGACGAAGAGCGCCGGATACAGGAGCTCCTGTCGGCTGCGCAGCACAAATGGCAAAGCAACCTTACGGAAAACCGCGAAGTGGTGGACGAAGATAAGGTGGCCGAAGTGGTGGCAATGATGACCAACGTTCCCGTGCAGCGCGTAGCGCAGGCCGAAGGAGCAAAGCTGCTCAAAATGGGCGAATCCATTAAAGGCAGCGTAATTGGGCAGGACGAGGCGGTGGAGAAAGTCGTAAAAGCCATTCAGCGAAACCGCGTAGGGCTGAAAGACCCCAACAAGCCAATCGGGTCGTTCATCTTTTTAGGCCCTACCGGCGTAGGAAAAACCTTGCTGGCAAAGGTGCTGGCAAAATACCTGTTCGACACAACCGACAACCTCATCCGCATAGATATGAGCGAGTACATGGAGAAATTCTCGGTGAGCCGGCTGGTGGGTGCGCCTCCCGGATACGTAGGCTACGAAGAGGGCGGCTTGCTAACCGAAAAAGTGCGCAGAAAACCCTACTCCGTAGTGCTGCTGGACGAAATAGAAAAGGCGCACCCCGACGTGTTCAACTTGCTGCTGCAAGTACTCGACGAAGGTCACCTCACCGACAGCCTTGGCCGTAGGGTTGATTTTAAAAACACCATAATCATCATTACCTCCAACATTGGCTCAAGAGAAGTAAAAGATTTCGGCAAAGGCATTGGCTTTGCGACCGAGCAAAGCATTGCCGACATTAACGAAAAAGCTAAGGGTATCATCCAAAAAGCGCTCAAGCGCACCTTCACGCCGGAGTTTATCAACCGCGTGGACGAGGTTATTACCTTCAACACGCTAAGCAAGGAGGATATTGGCAAAATTATCGACATAGAGCTGACGGATTTGGTAGGCAGGCTCGGCAAAATGAGCTGCACCATTGAAATTTCCAAGGAAGCCAAAGATTTTATTGCCGAAAAAGGTTACGACCTGGAATTTGGCGCACGTCCACTCAAACGCGCCATTCAGCGCTACCTCGAAGATAACATATCAGAAGCGATTATCAGCAGCGGCATGAGCGAAAACAGCACGGATGAGCGAAAAATAACCGTAACCCTGAACGAGGCAAAAGACAACGTGACGGTCAACCTCCCCACGAGCGCCATCGCCGCAAGCTGAAACCGGATGTTTACCGAACAGTACGCAAAATGAAAAAGTTAGGCATAAAGGGGAAAATAACCCTTGGGTTTATGGTGCTGATGCTGCTGCTCACAGTGTCGGGCGTTATTTCCATATACGAGCTTGTGCGCATGCGCACCTCCGTATCGGGAATAATTACCAACAACGTGAACAACATTGCCGCCTCTCAGGAGCTGCTAAATATGGTGCAGCGCGTCAGCTACGCTATGCAGGAGTTCACGTTCAACCACAACGACGCGCCGATGGCAAAGCTGGCCTCATCCGATTCGCTGGTGTCAAAGCTGCTGGAGCATCCCAACGAGCTGGAATTATACATGCAGGGAAATTCCGAATCCTTGGCAGGTATCGAAAATCTATTCGTACCCCTGCACACCGCTGTGCACGACCTGCTCCTGATTGAAGACAGCGAAAAACGTCCGGAAGCTTACTTCATGACCTTTGCACCGGCATACCACTTGCTAATGCAAAAATTGGGCAACATGGTAGCGCTCAATCAGCACGAGCTGCGCAACAATGCAGCCGCCATAGAGCAAAATCGATACCGTACGGTAATACCCTGCATCATTGCCGTATTTGCAGGGGTGGTGCTCATTATCATGTTCAACTATTTTATCATGCACTACTTCGCCAACCCGCTGATAAGAATAACGCACGCCATAGAAAATACGGTAGAGTACAAATCGCCTTTCCGGGTCGTCGTGGAGTCGGACGACGAAGTGGGACAGCTCAACAAAGCCATTACCGCGCTGGTGGCGCAGGTTAAAAAATCGGGCAAAACGGAAAGAGCGTAAAGTAATGAGACCTGCTGTTGTTGCCCGCTACGTTGGGCTTGCCCTACTGCTCAACTCCATTTTCCTCTGCATCTCGGCGGGCGTTTCCTTCATTTATCAAGATGCGGCATTTACGCCGCTTTTGCTGTCGGCCGTTACTACGTTCATCGTAGGGATTTTCCCCTTCATATTTGTTCCCCCCGAAAGAGAAATCAACACGCGCGAAGGCTACCTGATTGTTGTGCTGGGGTGGTGCGTCAGCTGCCTGTTCGGCATGTTGCCCTATATCCTGTACGGCGGCGTTTTTTCGGTTTCCAACGCATGGTTCGAGAGCGTATCGGGGTACACCACCACCGGCGCAAGCATACTCAAAGATATAGAGGCGCTGCCGCGTGGCCTGCTCTTCTGGCGTTCGGCAACACACTGGATTGGCGGAGTTGGCGTTGTGGTGTTCACGCTGCTTGTGCTGCCCTCTGTCGGCAGCGCCAAAATTCGCCTTTCGCGCACGCAGGCATCGGTGAAGCACGAAGACGCCAACTACAGCGCGCAAAAGATTGTGCGCGTCATACTCGGCGTGTACATGGGGCTTACGGCAACGCTCGCAACGCTGCTTTGGATTGCAGGCATGAGCCTGTTTGACGCAGTAAACCACGCATTCTCCACGGTCGCCACCGGAGGATTTAGCACCCGCAACACGAGCATCATGTACTACAACAGCCCGCTCATTGAGAGTATTCTCATGGTGTTTATGGTGATTTCGAGCATCAACTTTGGGTTGCTGTACGTGTCCATCATAAAAAAGTTTACGCCGCTGTTCAACTCTCCGGTAGTACGCTACTTTGTCGGCTCAATAGCGGTAGGGGTGCTGCTTACCACCGTCAGCCTGATTAGCTCGGGAGATTACAGGTCATGGCTTCAAGCTTTTCGCGAGGCCGCATTTCAGGTAACCTCCATAGCGAGCACTACCGGCTTTGCAATTGCGAGCAACGCCTCGTGGACGCCCTTTGCCGTTGCGCTTTCCTTTTTTTTCATGCTGCAATGCGGCTGTGCTGGCTCCACGTCGGGCGGCATCAAAGCCGACAGGGTGCTCATATTCTACAAGGCGTTTGTAGCAAACATTCGCAAAATGCTGCACCCAAACGCCATTGTTTCCGTGCGGCTCAAAGGCATTTCTATGGACGAAAACGTGGTTTCGGCGGCATCCCTTTTCATCGTGCTGTACATGCTGATAACGTTCATTGTTACGCTACTGATGCTCCCCACCGGCTTAGACTTGATGACGAGCTTTTCCGCCGCCGTAGCCTCCTTAGGTAACGTTGGGCCGGGCTACGGTGAAATATACTCGCTGGGCAACTACAGCGAATTTTCCATCTTTGCAAAAATAGTATGCACCGTTGCCATGCTTGTCGGCCGCTTGGAGATATACGGCGTGCTAATGCTTTTCTACTATCGCTACTGGAGATAAGCTGTATTATTACCATATCATTACTATTACAATGGATAAATAGATATTATCCATATTATCAATACAAATATAATAGAATTATTCATATTACTAATATGAATAATTTTAGTTTATCTATATTGTCAATATGGATATAATAGAATTATTCATATTACTAATATGAATAATTTCAGTTTGTCCATATTGCTAATATGGATATAATAGAATTATTCATATTAGTAATATGAATAATTTCCGTTTATATATATTACTAATATTGATATAATAGAATTATTAATATTACTAATATGAATAATTATTATTTATCTATATTGCTAATATGAATATAATTGAATTATCAATACTATAAATATGATTAATTACTATTTACTTATATTTATAATACTAATATACTAGCAATACTAATAGTATAAATATTGATATTCATTTTTTATTTATGGTATTAATATGTATATTTGCAGAATATCATTAACAACAACACATACGTATGATAAACCTATCAACTTTAGAAGTAGTAGTACAAGAGCAGCAGGCACGTTTCAAAAGGCAAGATTTAAGCGTTCCACGCGAAATTGATTACGAAGCATACTTCAAAACAGAGCTGGTTGTGGTAATTACCGGAATACGGCGCTCCGGCAAATCGACGCTACTCCGGCAATTTGCGGCAAAAGATAAAAACTTTTGCTACCTCAGCTTTGATGATGAGCGCCTCATCAACTTTGATGTGAATGATTTTACCTTGCTCATGCTGCTCTGGCAAAAGGGTGGAGACTTTAAGAGTATTTACTTGGATGAGGTGCAAAACGTGCCGAAATGGGAACGCTTTGTTCGACGTATTCACGACGAAGGGTATAAGGTTTTTGTTACCGGCTCCAACTCCAAGCTGCTGAGCAGCGAGCTGGGAACCCACCTTACCGGAAGGTACCGGCAAATAGAGCTTTACCCCTTTTCATTTGGCGAATATTTGCAGCTATGCAAGCTACCTACAAAAAACATAACCACTACTGCCAAGCAAGCAAAAACGCTGCACGCCTTCGACGCCTACTTACAGCACGGCGGATTTCCATACTACTGCAAAACCAAAGAGCGCAGCTTTTTGACCATGCTGTATGATAATATTCTCTACAAGGATGTTTTATTCCGTTTTGCCATACGCGAAAAAAAAGCATTCCGGGAGCTGGCCAACTATGCCATGACGAACATAACGAAAGAATTTAGCTACGAAAATCTGGCAAAAAATCTACAGCTCAAGAGTAGCATCACGGTGAAAGATTACCTCTCAAATATGGAGGAAGCATACTTATTTTGTATGCTCTCCAAGTACGATTTTTCGCTAAAAAAACAACATGTTTCCAACAAAAAATTATACGCCATAGACAACGGACTACGCAACGTCGTTGCCTTTTCTTTTTCGGGAGATGGCGGAAAATTGCTCGAAAATGCCGTGTTTATAGAGCTCAAACGACGAAATAATGGGGACGAATTATACTTTCATAAAGATAAGCGCGAGTGTGATTTTATAGTACGCAATGGAGCATCCATTGTGCAAGCTATTCAGGTATGCGAACAGCTTACGCCCGAGAATCGACAGCGCGAAGTAGAGGGACTTTTAGAAGCTCTTGAGCGCTACAAGCTGCCGCGCGGAAGTATCGTTACAAAAGACGCGGAGCTAACCGAAAAACACGGTAAAAAACATGTTGACATTGTGCCGGCGTGGAAATGGTTTTTGAATAATTTTTAACCCTGAAAAAACAACCCGAGGCCATGCTTTTTTCAATCATCACCGTCACCTACAACGCCGAAAAGGTGCTTGAGCGTACAATTTTGAGCGTGTTAAACCAAACGTATCCGCAGCTTGAATACATCATTGTGGATGGAAACTCTTCGGATAAAACAAAAGCAATCATTGAGCAGTACGCCGCCGGCATTTCCATGTGGATTAGCGAGCCGGACAGGGGGCTGTACGACGCCATGAACAAAGGGCTGCGCATGGCAACGGGTGACTACGTGTGGTTTTTGAACGCCGGCGACACGCTGCACAGCAAAGCTACCATAGAAGAAGCCGTACGCAGCATACCGCTTGCTGCAACCGCTCCCGATGTTATTTACGGCGAAACAAATTTGATGAATATGGATGAAAAATTTATTGCTCCTCGACGGCTAAAAGCCCCAAAAACGCTCACATGGCGAAGCTTCAGCATGGGGATGCTGGTGTGCCATCAGTCGTTCATTGTGAAGCGCAGCATTGCGCCTGCCTACAACCTGCGCTACCTGCTTACCGCCGATTTTGACTGGTGCATCCGCTGCCTTAAGCGGGCAAAGCATATCCACAACACGCATTTGATACTATCCAACTTCCTTACCGAAGGGTTGTCATCACAAAAACGAAAAGCGTCCCTCAAGGAACGCTTTCGTATCATGTCGCAGTGCTATGGGTTGCTGCCTACCATTTTTCGCCACGTGTGGTTTGCGCTGCGCTTTTACGCGGCAAAGCTACTTGGCCGACAAATTTGAGGCTGCTTTTTTTCTGCGCAGCGCAAGGACAACTCCTCCCGCCAGCACCAAGAGCAATAGCGTAGATGACGCCCGCGCAGTTTTAATGGCATTGAAATATCCGTCGGGGTAAAATTTAAACTCTATCGTATGCTCTCCCGCCGGAACCACCATGCCGCGCAATATCCAGTTGGCGCGGAAGTGCGGCGCAGGCTCGCCGTCCACGTATGCTTTCCAGCCATGAACGTAGTAAATCTCCGAAAATACCGCCAACCTATCGGCGTCGGAGCGCGATGTGTAGGTAACGGCGTTGGGCTTATACTTCGTCATGGTGATGGTAGCGGTTTCTGTTGCCGGTGGATTTTGGTAGTCGGCCAAGTGGCGCTCAAATCGCTTGTCAACAACGGCGGTTTTTTGCAAATCAACTTCGCTCAACGCCGACATTTCGGCATCGGCATTTTCGACAACTTTAAAATTCTCCACAAACCACGCATTGCCGTATGCTGCGCTGTTGCGAATGGGCGCTGCATCTTTGTTGTGAATAATGTAGCGCATGTTGAGCATGTTGAGCGTTGTGAGCTTGCTCAAGAGCGCCTCCATTTCGTCGGCGTTGAGCGCACGGCTTGCCTGCGAAGTGAATAAGTTCATTTCGGGCGTAATTCTGCGCTCTACCAGCTCCTGATAGCGGCGCAGCTTGGCGGCATTGTATCCGCCAATGGACTTATGGTAGTATGAAACAAACGAATCGTTGAACGGATTATTGAGCGAAAGCACCCGGTAGGATTGGCTTGTATCCTGCAATATCAGCTCGTCTGCCTTGCTCTTGGTAAACTGCTGCTTTTTACTTTGAGGATGCACAAAGTTGCTATCGTTGAGGTAGCGCTTGTCCACCTGCCACAAGTCTATGAACACAAGCAAAGCGATGGCAGCGGCAGCGTACACGCCGGATTTCAGCGTTCCTTTCATAAAAAAGTAGAGCACTCCTGCGGAAAGTACAACAAATACCAGCGAACGAAAAGCGTCGGATCGGAGTAGGCTCGCGCGGTCGCTAAGCAAGGCGGCGTAGTACCAGTCCGGCATGTTGTAGGCAGCATCGGACGATGAGCGAAAATCAAAGAACATGCCCGGTGCAACCGCAAGAATCAGGCAAATTCCTCCCGTTATACCCAGCGCATACTTCCAGCCTTTTTTGAATTCAGCGAGGGAGATTTTTTTGTCGAACAAATCTTTTAGCGTAAGCAGCGCTAGCAACGGCACGGTAAATTGGGCTATGACTAGGGCCATGGACGGTGATCGAAATTTGTTGTAGAAAGGCAGATGGTAGAACAGAATATCGTTGAACCATTCCATATTTTTCCCCCACGACAGAAAGACGGAGAGTATTGTCAACCCAAACAGCCACCATTTTATGTGATGCCTATAGGTAAACAGCCCAAAGACAAACAAAAAGCACACTACTGCGCCAAAATAAACAGGCCCTGACGTAAACGGCTGTTCGCCCCAGTAGGTGTATGATTGAATAGATTTTCCCAGCTGAGCGCCTCTCGCCTTATACGCTTTGTACACCTCCGACGAAGCGTCCAGCTCTCCGCCGGACGCCCCGCCGTGAATATTTGGAATGAGGAGCGAGAATGTTTCCGCTCTGCCGTAGCTCCACGCAAAGGCGTAATCCTTATCAAGCCCCGTGCTTTTTGGCTGCGCTGCATCTCCGCCCAGCGGCGTCAGCTCCGATTTTCCGCGAATGCTCTCCCGCCCCATTTCGTAGTTGGCGTAGATGCCAACCGAGTTGCCCGCTATCGCCAATGCGGCAGCCAGCGCCAAAGCGCCCGAAGTAATAAAGAACTGCTTAAGCTGCTTTTGCTTGAGCATGTAGAAAAAGTAGGACAGCACCAGCCCCAATACGATAAAGATAAGGTAGTAGGTAATTTGGTAGTGGTTGCAGCCCACTTGCAGCGACAAACCCACAGCCGTAACAGCCGCTCCCAGCACAAGCTTGCCGCGGTAAGCCATGAGCACGCCGGCAACCACCAGCGGTATATGTGCTATGGCGTATGCTTTCGTAATATGTCCGGCTTCGATTATAATAAAGCTGTACGATGAAAAGGAAAAGGCAATGGCGCCTGCTGTGGCAAGCCAAATATTTACGCCAAGCGACAGCATTAACAGGTAAAAAGCGATAAGGCTCAGCACAACAATAGACATGGAAAGGTAGTCAAATACTAAGAATGGTTTTGACAAGTAGGTCACATAATTTGTTTTACCTATCCCATAAATTCCTGCATGGTAAGCCGGCATTCCGCAAAACATAGATCCTGTCCAGCAGGAAGTTTCTCCGGTGTCTTCGTAGAACTTCTTTAGCTCCTGCACCATCCCCTCAACATTGGTCACATCACCCTGTTGGATGATTTTGCCCTTGAACACAGGGCCGAAGTAAACTGCCGAAACGGCAATAAAGAAAACTACCGGCAGCAAAAAATGCCACCATTTTCTACTCGAGGTTTTTGTTTTTTTCATAATCGTTTTGTACTACTATTTAAACAAAGGTGGGTAAATATTTCGCCATTATAGCCGGCTCAGCAGCGAGCGCAGGCTTACTTTTTCATCCATAATACCGCGCAAAGCCTCAACAGCCACGCGCTCTTGCTCCATGCTGTCGCGGTAACGAATGGTTACCGTGCTATCTTCCAGCGACTGATGGTCAACCGTTATGCAAAACGGCGTGCCGATGGCGTCCTGCCTGCGGTAGCGCTTGCCTATGGAGTCTTTTTCGTCGTATTGGCAATTGAAATCATACTTGAGGCCGGCCAGTATTTCGCGAGCTTTTTCGGGCAACCCGTCTTTCTTTACAAGCGGCAGCACCGCCAGCTTTACCGGAGCAATGGGCGCCGGGATGCGCAGCACTACGCGCTCTCCGCCTTCCTCGCCATCCTTCTGCACCTTCTCCTCGCAGTACGAGCTGGCCAGCACCGACAGCACCAAGCGGTCAACGCCTACCGACGTTTCTACAACGTACGGCACGTAGCTTTCGTTTGTTTCGGGGTCAAAGTATTGCAGCTTGCGGCCGGAGAATTTTTGGTGGTTGCCCAAGTCAAAGTCTGTGCGCGAGTGAATACCCTCCAGCTCCTTAAACCCAAAGGGGAAGTGAAACTCAATATCGCACGCAGCGTTGGCGTAGTGCGCCAGCTTATCGTGGTCGTGGTAGCGGTAGCTGTCGTCGCCCATTCCCAGCGACTGATGCCACTTGAGGCGGGCAGCCTTCCAGTATTCGTACCACTTCATCTCCTCGCCCGGACGGACAAAGAACTGCATCTCCATCTGCTCAAACTCGCGCATGCGGAAAATGAACTGCCGCGCCACAATTTCGTTGCGAAACGCCTTCCCTATTTGCGCAATGCCAAACGGGATTTTCATGCGGCCTGTTTTTTGCACGTTCAGGAAATTCACAAAAATACCCTGCGCCGTTTCGGGGCGCAGGTAGAGCGTAGAGGATTCGTCGCTCACCGACCCGATTTTTGTTTCAAACATCAGGTTAAACTGCCGCACCTCCGTCCAGCTGCGCGTGCCCGATATGGGGCAAGCAATTTCGCAATCCACAATAAGCTGCCGCAGCGCTTCGAGGTCATTTTTGGTGAGCGCCTCCACCATGCGCCGGCGCACCTCATCCAGCTTTGCTGCGCTGCGCTGCACGTTGGGGTTGGTGGCGCGAAATTGCGCCTCGTCAAAGGCGTCGCCAAATTTTTTGCGACCTTTCTCCACCTCCTTTTCCACCTTTTCCTCCAGCTTGGCAATATGCTCTTCGAGCAGCACGTCGGCGCGGTAGCGCTTTTTGGAGTCCTTGTTGTCAATCAGCGGGTCGTTGAACGCCCCCACGTGCCCCGACGCCTCCCACGTGCGGGGGTGCATGAAAATGGCGGCGTCGATGCCCACAATATTTTCGTTGAGGCGCACCATTGCCTCCCACCAGTACCGCTTGATGTTACTCTTCAGCTCCGCGCCATACTGACCGTAATCGTACACGGCGCTAAGCCCATCGTATATTTCGCTCGAAGGAAAAATGTAGCCGTACTCCTTGGCGTGCGCAATCAGCTTTTTGAAAAGTTCTTCTTGATTCATACTTATTTGTTATTGATAAGAAGCGTCAAAGGTAGCAAAAAATCTTATTCCTTAAAACTCATGCTCCCCTACCCTTCCGCCACGGCCTTTACAAAGCCCATGAACAGCGGATGGGGCGTGAGGACGGTGCTCTGAAATTCGGGGTGAAACTGTGAGGCGATAAAAAATCGGTGCGCCGGCAGCTCGATGATTTCCACCAGCCGGGTTTGCTCGTTGACGCCGGAGGCAAGCATGCCCGCCTTTTCCAGCTCCGGCAGGTACTCGTTGTTGAGCTCAAAGCGGTGGCGGTGGCGCTCCACGATTTCCGTTTTGCCGTATATGCGGTGCGCCAGCGTTCCCTCCCTTACGGTGCACTTGTAGCCGCCGAGGCGCATGGTGCCGCCGAGGTTGGTGATGTGCTTTTGGTTTTCCATGATGTCGATAACCTTGTGCGGCGTGTTCGGGTTTATTTCGGATGAGTGCGCATCCTTGTACCCAAGCACGTTGCGGGCAAGCTCCACAACGGCGCACTGCATACCAAGGCAGATGCCGAAAAACGGGACGTTGTTTTCGCGGGCGTAGCGGGCGGCGGCAATTTTCCCCTCTATTCCGCGCTCCCCAAAGCCCGGGGCAATCATTATGCCCTGCATGTCCTTTAGCGTTTCGGATACGGTGCGCTCGCTTATGTGCTCCGACTGAAAGAGGTGAATTTTTACCTTGCACTCGTTGTGCACGCCGGCGTGAATGAACGCCTCAAGAATGGACTTGTAGGCGTCGGGAAGCTCTACGTACTTGCCCACCAGCCCAACGTTTACGGTTTTTTTGGGGTGCTTTGACTTTTCTACAAACTCTCCCCACGCCTTCATGTCGGCGTCGGGGGCGTTGGCGAGGCCAAATTTTTTGAGCACCACCTCGTCCAGCCTTTCCTTTTGCATCATGAGCGGCACCTCGTAAATGGTGGGCACGTCTATTGACTGCACCACGGCGTCGGGGTCAACGTTGCAGAAGAGCGCAATTTTCCGGCGAAATTCGCGGGGCAGGTCTTCTTCGGTGCGCAGCACGAGGATGTCGGGCTGCACGCCGTTTTCCAGCAATTGCTTCACCGAGTGCTGCGTGGGTTTTGACTTGAGCTCGCCGGCAGCCTTTATGTAGGGCACCAGCGTGAGGTGGATAAAGAGCGCGTTGTCTGCGCCCAGCTCGTAGCGCAGCTGACGCACGGCTTCCACGTAGGGTAGCGACTCAATGTCGCCCACCGTGCCGCCGATTTCCGTGATGACAAAGTGGTAGTGATGGTGGGCGCCAAGCAGCTGTATGCGCCGCTTGATTTCGTCGGTGATGTGGGGGATGACCTGCACCGTTTTGCCGAGGTACTCGCCCTTGCGCTCGTTGTTGATGACGGTTTGGTAAATGCGCCCGGTGGTAACGTTGTTGTCCTGCGTGGTGTGGATACCCAGAAAGCGCTCGTAGTGCCCAAGGTCGAGGTCGGTTACCGCCCCGTCGATGGTTACGTAGCACTCCCCGTGCTCGTAGGGGTTTAGCGTATCGGGGTCAACGTTGATGTAGGGGTCGAGCTTTTGGATAGCCACAGAAAAGCCGCGCGCCTGCAGCAGCTTGGCAAGGGACGCCGCTACAATACCTTTACCAAGGGAGGAAACAACGCCTCCCGTTACAAATATATACTTTGTCGCCATTTTTAATCTCCCAGAATTTTTATATGAATGAAAAATACGCTACCGCAAAGCAAGCGCATTTTGAGGATAAGAAGCCTTGTGATGGAGCAAGATGTAGGGATGCAGCAGCAAGTCTCCGGAAATATTCACTTTTGTATCAATAATTTTCGCGCTCATTTTTGATAATTAAACCGCAGCAAAAGTACGCTTTATTTTTTGAAGCACAAAATTTTTTTGCGCCTGCACAGCGATGTGGAGGTAGCTGCGGAGCGCTAAGCTCCATAGGGTGTGCGGGGTAATTTTGCGTATTGCTGACAGGTCAACTTCGCGGAGCTCCGCTTTCGGAGCGGGCATTTCCAAATAGATTAATTCATACGATTTGCTTAATATTTTAAGCTTACACCTCTTTAATTTGTTCGTTCAATTAACTTCAAAGCATTGAACTTACATTTACTCAGACAGTCTCCGCAGGCGGTACATTTGTCGGGATACTTCACAACGACACGTACTCCGGCTTCATTTTTTACCGCTTCCAGCACATGGTGTGTGCATCTCTTGACGCAACGTCGGCAGCCGGTACAGCTACTTTCTACAACGCAAATGATTTTATTCCTGTTTTTCCGCCTGCGGTACAAGCCGCCTAACGTCCACAGCACAAGCACAATTCCAACAATAATATAGGCATTCATGGCTTTTGTTGATTTACAGCTTCATTATTTGAGAGATTATTTTCTACTTATGAAGACAAGCGAGGCGGAAAGATATTTTATGGAGGAACGATTTTTCTTGAATTCATTTTTTTATTCTGCCTGCTTCTTTGTTGTCAGCAAATGATACAGAGGCGCTCCGAAGGCGGCAAGGGCTATACTCAAACGTTTCACCCACGAGCTGCTTGCGCGGTGCTATCCGTTCAGCATTCAATCCGCAATCAGCGTTGCCGATGTGCAGCGCGTGGGCGTTACGGTGAGGTATTCGCCAACGCTGTGGCTTCCGCGCGGAAATACCACCACCATGTTTTGAGAGGTGCGCCCAAAAAGCTGCTCGTTGGATTTTTTGGAGAAGCCTTCGGCTAAGACTTCCAGCGCTTTTCCCACGTATGGGAGCTTTGCCTTGAGCGATAGCTCGCTTTGCAGCGCAATAATTTCGTTCAGGCGCCGCATTTTCACTTCCTCCGGAACGTCGTCTTTGTAGCGGCGGGCTGCCTTGGTGTTGGGGCGCTCGGAGTACATGAACATGAAGGCAAAATCGTAGCCAACCTCGCGCATGAGCGAGAGCGTTTGCCGGTGGTCGTCCTCCGTTTCGGTGCAGAAGCCCGCTATCAGGTCGGTGGAGATGCTGCACGCGGGCAGGATGCTGCGGATGGCGGCAATACGCTCCAGGTACTCTTCGCGCGTATATTTGCGGTGCATGAGCTCCAGCACGCGGGTGCTGCCGCTCTGCGCCGGCAGGTGTATGCTCTTGCAGATGTTGCGGTGCTGCGCCATTACGTGCAGCACCTCGTTGCTCATATCTTTGGGGTGCGAGGTGGAGAAGCGCACGCGCAGCTGCGGCGACAGCAGGGCTACTTGGTCCAGCAGGCGGGCAAAGTTGCAGGTTTCCGTTTTGCCGTTTTCATCTTCGGCAAGCGCCCTGTAGCTGTCCACGTTTTGCCCCAGCAGCGTTACCTCTTTGTATCCGCCGCTGATGAGCGCCTGCACTTCGCGCAGTATGCTTTGCGTATTGCGGCTGCGCTCGGCGCCGCGCGTGTAGGGCACCACGCAGTAGCTGCACGCGTTGTTGCACCCGCGCATGATGGACACAAAGGCCGAAACGCCGTTGCTGTTGTAGCGCACGGGCTCAATTTCGGCGTAGGTTTCCTCGCGCAACAGCTCCACGTTCACGCCTTTTTGTCCCGCTTTTGCCATGCTCACGAGGTTGGGCAAGTCGCGGTAGGCGTCGGGGCCAACAACAACGTCAACAGATTGCTCCTTCTCCAGCAGCTGTTCCTTCAGGCGCTCCGCCATGCAGCCAATGACGCCCAGCATGAGCTGCGGTTTTTTGCGCTTCAGCGCGCGCAGCTCGGCAAGCCGTCCCCACACGCGCTGTTCGGCGTTTTCGCGAATGGAGCAGGTGTTTACCAGCACAAGGTCGGCGCTTTCGGCAGCGCTACACATAGCGTAGCCCTGCCCGCACATGAGGGACGCTACCACTTCGCTATCGTTCACGTTCATTTGGCAGCCGTAGGTTTCGATGTACAGGAGGGGAGTATGGGAGGTCATGCGCTTTAGCGGAGGGTATAGTAGTGTTGTTCTATTTTATCGGCTAGGTCGTTGTTGTAGGTGCACACCATATCGCTAATCCGAAACAGGTCGATAATGCTCCAGATGATGGTAACGGGAAGCCCCACGCCCACCAGCGAAAGGATGAGCATAACCGTACCCGAGCGCTTTTTGTTGACGTAAAAACGGTGCAGCCCCAGAAATCCGAAAAAAATGCAGAACACGGCGGCAGTCGCCCCCGAGCGCTTATTGGCTTCGTATCGAATTAGCTTTGACGTGTTCATTGGCCTACTTTTCTTCTACGTGTTGTATGGCAACTTGCAGCGCATTATCCACGTTGTCCAAGAACGGATAAAATCCTTCGTCGTCCAGCGAGGTGCCTCTGCCGATTTGGGCTTTTATCTGCGAAGATATCAGCTTTTGGCAGGCGCGCAGCTCTTCCCAGCTTCCGGTAACGCCGTTGCTCGCGGCGTAGGACGTGAAGCTGCCGATGAGATTTTTTCGCCTCAAGTAGCTGCGCAGCTCCTGTAGAGATTTTACCTTGCTCAGCCTTGCTCTGTTGGCGTCCGAGAACTGAAGCGCAAATTTATAGATTAAATTTTTGCGAAATACTTTCAGGTAGTAGCTGTTGCTGTTTAGCGTATCAAGCGGCACAAACACGTCGGGCGTGATGCCTCCGCCGCCGTACACCGTTCTTCCGTTGCGCGTGAGGTAGCGCAGCGAATCGTTTTGCTTAATGCTGTCCTCCACGTTCATTTCGCCGTGGTCGTAGCGGCGTTGTATTTCCATGTAGTAGTCGTCGCTATCGTCGCTGCTGCTGTAGGGGCGCTGAATGCAGCGGCCGGAGGGCGTGTAGTATCGCGCCACGGTGAGGCGCATGCCCGACCCGTCGTTGAAGATGAAAGGCTCCTGCACCAGCCCTTTGCCAAACGAGCGGCGACCTACAATCAGCCCCCGGTCGTTGTCCTGTATGGCGCCTGCCAGCACCTCGCTTGCCGACGCAGAGCCTTCGTCAATGAGAATGGCCACAGGAATATTTTTCAGCAAGCCGTGCCGGTCTGCAAAGTAGTCTTTGCGCTTGGAGCTTTTTCCTTCGGTATAGACGATAAGCTCGCCCGCGCCCAAAATTTCGTTGGCAATTTCGATTGCCTGCTCTAGGTATCCGCCGGTGTTGCCGCGCAGGTCGAGGACTAAGTTTTGCATTTTTTCGTTCATCAGCTTCCGCGCTGCCTCCTTGAACTCGTCGCCGGTGCTGCGCGAGAATTTGGAGATTTTGATGTAGCCGGTATGGGGCGTTGACATGTAGGCAACATCTACGCTTTTGACGGGAATTTTGCCGCGCGTGATGGTTGCCAAAACGAGATTTTTCTCGCCTATCCGCTTCAGCCCCACCTTCACCTTGCTGCCGCTTCTGCCGCGCAGCAGCTTCATCACGCTGTCTTGCGGCACCTTGCGGCCGGCAATGACGCTATCGTTGACGGTAATAATGCGGTCGCCGGGCTGTATGCCCACGCGCTCGGAGGGGCCTCCAACAACGATGTTCATTACCACAACCGTATCCGAGGGCATGTTGAACACAATGCCTATCCCCTCAAAATTGCCCTCCAGCGATTCGTTGGCTTGCTCCATGTCCGAGGCGCGAATGTACACCGAGTGCGGGTCCAGCGATTTTAGCATCAGCTCTATTGATTTTTCCTCAATATCCTTGTGCGGGATATGGTCAACGTAGGCTTTATCAACGTAGTTAAGAATGGTGTTGAACTTGTTCCACTTTTGCACCGTCATGTAGTGCCGCTGCAAGTTCGATTCCTGCACGCGAGCTCCTATCACAAAGCCCAACGTTAGTATTCCCAAAAATAGTAGCGGGAACATTATTCTATTTTTACCTAATTTTAGCGCCATATATCAATTATTGTGTTAAATATCTATCTGCTGAACTTCAACGCCTGCGCGCTCCAGCAGGGCGATGCCGTTGGCGTCGTGGTAGTGGTCGGCAAAAACAACGCGCTTGACGCCTGCCTGAATAATCAGCTTGGCGCACTCCACGCACGGCGACGAGGTAACGTAAAGCGTTGCCCCTTCGCTGCTGTTGTTGGATTTGGCCACCTTGGTGATGGCGTTGGCCTCTGCGTGCAGCACGTACGGCTTGGTAACATCGTTATCTTCACACTCATTCTCAAACCCCGAAGGCGTGCCGTTGTATCCATCCGAAATAATGATGCGGCCTTTGACCAGCAGCGCACCCACTTGGCGGCGCTTGCAGTAGGAATTTTTACCCCATATCCGCGCCATCTCCAAGTATCTGCAATCAAACTGATGCTGCCTATCGCTCCTCGAATTATTTTCCAAATCTTTTATATGCAATGAGTTGATGTGTTTGTATGGGTAACGAATCAATTTGCAAGTTTAATCAAAAAACGTAAAACGGCAAAATTATTTTGCAAAACACCATATTCTGACTAAGTTTGCAGTTTTTAATCGGCAGCCTGACGGAGTGCGGAAGGCTTGCCCTCTGTAAAACTTACGCGATGGACGCTGAAAAAATATTAGCCATACAAAAAGACATTGTGCGGGTGCTGCGCAACATCTACGACCCCGAAATTCCGGTAAGCGTGTACGAGCTTGGGCTTATCTACGAGGTGCAGGTGGGAGAGCAGGGCAAGGTAGAGATAACGATGACGCTCACCGCGCCCAACTGCCCCATTGCAGACGATATTGTGAACAACGTGAAGGAGCAGGTGGCGCAGGTGCCCGGCGTGGCGGAAGCAACCGTAAATCTCACCTTTGACCCGCCGTGGGACAAGGATATGATGAGCGAAGAAGCCCAGCTGCAATTGGGGTTGCTGTAACGCCAAACGCCGAAAAAATTTGAACGCCGAAACCGTCGAATGTTGAATTTGCCGTGCTGACATCCGAGCTCATACAATCCGCCGCGCGCGCCGCAGGTTTTGACGCCTGCGGCGCTGTTGCCCTGAGCGCCTTGCCGGACGACGTGCTCCGCAGCTTTGACGAATGGATACGGCGCCGCTACCACGCAGGAATGCGCTACATGGAGCGGCACGCGCAAAAGCGAGCCGACCCGCGCCTGCTGATGAAGAGCGGCGCGCGCACGGCGGTGGTAACGCTGTTTTCGTACAAGCCGCAGCGCCGGCAGCCACCGCACCTGCCGCAGGTGTCGTGCTACGCCTACGGGACGGACTACCACGAAACGCTCAAGCAAAAGCTGTGGCGCCTGCTCGCAACGCTGCAAGCCACACAGCCAACGCTGCGGGGGCGCACGCTCGTTGATACCGCGCCGCTACAGGAGCGATATTGGGCGGCGGCGGCCGGCTTGGGATGGCGGGGCAAAAACGGAATGCTGATAAGCCAAGAGCTCGGCTCCTACACGTTCATCGGCGTGCTGCTCCTGAGCCAAGAGGTGGCGTGCAGCGCCAAGCCGCAGCCAAACCGCTGCGGCGCCTGCACGCGCTGCATCAGCGCCTGCCCAACAGGCGCAATCGTGGGCAACGGCAGCATAAACGCCCGCCGATGCCTATCGTATAGCACCATAGAAAAATACGCCAACCCCCTGAACGACGACGCGGCAAACGCGGCAAAGGATGAAAAAACAGCCGGCTATATTTTTGGCTGCGATATTTGTCAGGAGGTTTGCCCTTGGAACAAGAACGCCAAGGTAGCCGCGCACGGCGAAATGCAGATGCTGCCACAGCTGCTCACGCTCACCGCCGAAGATTGGTTGGCTATGTCCGCCGAAGATTTTGAAAAAATATTTGGCCATTCGCCCATCAAACGGGCAACGCTGCACGGCATGAAGGAGAACGTGCGGCGAATGAAAAAGCTGAAAATTGAAAATTGAAAATTGAGCACATTGTATTCGTAATTCCTACAAAAAAAATGAACATTCTTTTACTTGGATCGGGCGGGCGCGAGCATGCGTTGGCGTGGAAAATGAAGCAAAGCAAAGCGCTGTCGCAGCTGTTTATTGCGCCGGGCAACGCAGGCACCGCCTCGCTTGGGGTCAACGTGGCTGTTGACCCCAACGACTTTGCCGCAGTAAGGGAGGTGGCGCTGAAAAATGCGGTCGATATGGTGGTAGTTGGCCCGGAGGAGCCGTTGGTGCGGGGCATTTTCGACTACTTTGCCAACGACGAGGCGCTGAAAAACATTCCGCTAATCGGCCCCTCAAAAAGGGGCGCAATGTTGGAGGGGAGCAAAGATTTTGCCAAGCAGTTCATGGCAAAGTACAGCATCCCCACCGCCCGCTACCAATCCTTTACGCGCAGCAGCCTCGCCAACGGCTTTGCCTTTTTGGAAACGCTTGCGCCGCCCTACGTGCTCAAAGCCGACGGGTTGGCTGCCGGCAAGGGCGTGCTGATTTTGGACAGCCTGAGCGGGGCAAAAAAGCAGCTCGAGGAAATGCTCAACGGCATGTTTGGCGAGTCAAGCCGCACGGTGGTGGTGGAGGAATTTTTGAGCGGCGTGGAGCTGTCGGTTTTTGCGCTGAGCGATGGCAAAGCGTACAAAATGCTGCCCGAAGCCAAAGACTACAAGCGCATAGGCGAAGGCGACACGGGGCTAAATACCGGCGGCATGGGCAGCGTTTCGCCGGTACCATTTGCCACGCCGGAGTTCATGGAAAAGGTGCGCGCGCGCATCGTTGAGCCAACCATCACCGGCTTGCAGGCGGAGGGTATCATCTACAGGGGCTTCATCTTTTTTGGCCTGATAAATGTAGGCGGCGAGCCGATGGTGATTGAGTACAACGTTCGCATGGGCGACCCCGAAACCGAGAGCGTCATGCTGCGCCTCGACGCCGATTTGGTAGATTTGTTTGATGGCGTTGCCAAGGGCAATCTGTCGGAGCGGGCATGCCGCCATTTGCCGCAGGCGGCAGCGTCGGTGGTGTGCGTGAGCGGAGGCTACCCGGGCAGCTACAAAAAGGGAGCGCCCATAAGCGGCTTGGAGAACGTGCGGGGCTGCATCGCCTTTCACGCCGGCACAAGAGCCAACGGCGAAAGGGTAGAAACAGCCGGCGGGCGCGTGCTCGCGCTTTCGTCGCTCGCCGACTCCCTGCCGCAAGCGCTGGAAAAAGCCTACAACGCCGCAGCAAAGGTGGAGTACGAAGGAAAGTATTTCCGCAGGGATATAGGGAAAGATGTTTTGTTCTGATGCGCCGCGCAATTCGGGAATTTTTACCTATCTTTGCCGCGCAAAACAACTCGCAAATAATATATGCCACGAATTTCTGAGAAAGGCCTGTACATGCCGTCGTCGCCCATACGCAAGCTGGCGCCGTACGCCGAGGCGGCAAAGCGTATGGGGCGAAAGGTGTACCACCTCAACATTGGGCAGCCGGACATTGTTACGCCGCAGGTAGCGCTGGACGCCATAAAAAATTGCGGCAAAAGCATTGTTGAGTACGGCCCTTCGGCGGGAAACGAATCTTACCGCCGCGGGCTGGCAAAGTACTACCAAGATTTGGGAATAGGCGTAAGTAGCGACAACATTCTCATCACCAACGGCGGCTCGGAGGCAATCCTGTTCTCGTTTATGGCTTGCTTCAACCCCGGCGACGAGGTCATTATTCCGGAGCCTTTTTACGCCAACTACTGGGCCTACGCCATTGAAGCCGACGTGAACGTGAAGCCCATAACATCAAGCATTGATGCCGATTTTGCGCTGCCGCCTATCGAGGCGTTTGAGCGCCTGATAACGCCCAAAACAAAGGGAATATTCATCAGCAACCCCAACAACCCCACCGGATGCCTTTACTCCAAAGCCGACTTGGAGCGCCTGTCGGTTATCGTAAAAAAGTACGACTTGTACCTCTTTTGCGACGAGGCCTACCGCGAATTTTGCTACGACGGCAAGCAAAGCTACTCCGCCATGCAGCTGCACGGGCTGGAAGACCACGCTGTGCTGATAGATTCCGTATCGAAGCGGTATAGCATGTGCGGAGCGCGGGTGGGCGCCATCATCAGCCGAAACAGGGACGTGCTGGCGGCGGCGCTCAAGTTTGGGCAAGCCCGATTGTGCCCGCCGTTCTACGGGCAAATTGCCGCCGAGGCTGCGCTGGCCACGCCCGCTTCATACTTTGAGAGCGTGCACCACGAGTACGTCAGCCGCCGCGACTTTATGGTCGATGAGCTCAACCGGATAGAGGGCGTTTACTGCCCCAAGCCGCAAGGCGCATTCTACGCCATGGCTCGCCTGCCCATCGAAAATTCGGACAAGTTTGCGCAGTGGCTGCTCGAAGAGTTTAGCTACAAAAATCAAACGGTAATGGTGGCGCCGGCCACCGGATTTTACTTTACGCTGGGCTTGGGCTTAAACGAGGTCAGGCTGGCGTACGTACTCAACATCAGCGATCTGAAAAATGCTATAACGTGCCTAAAGGAGGCGCTAAAAATTTATCCCGAAAGAGCATGAACTTTACAGAATCAAGCCTGCAAGGCGTATGGATTATTGAGCCGAAGGTGTTTGCCGACGCCCGCGGCTATTTTATGGAAACCTACCGCGAAAGCCTGTTTGAGCAGCACGTGGGCAAAGTAAGCTTTGTGCAGGACAACGAGTCAAAGTCCACGCGCGGCGTGCTGCGGGGCTTGCACTATCAGCTGCCGCCGTTTGCGCAGGGCAAGCTGGTGCGCGTCATCAGCGGCGAGGTGCTCGATGTAGCGGTTGACATTAGAAAAGGCTCCCCCACCTTTGGGCAGCACGTAGCCGTAACGCTCACGTCCGAAAACAGGCGGCAGCTGTTCATTCCGAGGGGCTTTGCGCACGGTTTTTTGGTGCTCAGCAGCGAGGCAATTTTCACCTACAAGGTCGATAATACGTATTCGCCGCAGCATGAGCGCAGCATTCGCTTCAACGACCCGGAAATAGGCATAGAATGGGGGATGGACGCAAGCCAGCTCATCCTTTCGGAAAAAGACAGGAGCAGCGCAAAACCATTCTGCGAAGCGGAACTTTTTTAGAGCAAGCCGACAAAACCAATAGCCCTGAAAGGCTTGGAGTATTTTCGTCCTACCTTTCAGGGCTATTGGTTGTAATAGGTTGGTTCACCCAGCTCTTTTTCAACTATTCACTGACTGACAGCACCTTAAACTCCACCCTTCGGTTTAGCTTCCTGCCGGCCTCGGTTTTATTGGGGGCAATAGGCTGGAGATCGCTGTAGCCTTTGACTTTCATCCGATTAGACTCAATTCCTCTACCTTTGAGGTACATCATCACGCTCTCGGCGCGCTCCTGCGAAAGCCTCTGGTTTTGTTTTCTGTTGCCGGTATTGTCCGTGTGTCCTGATATTTCAATCTTCATCGCCGGATAGTAAAGCATCAGCCTGTAGAGCTGGTCCAGCTGCTTGTAGGATTTGGACAGCAAGGTGGCTTTAGCATTAGCAAACTGAATATTCTGAAGGTATATTTTCATTCCCACCGCTACGCTGTCTGTAGGGAAGCTGTTGTAGCCTTTTTTTGTCAACAATTTGGTTTCGCTTGGCTTGAGTTTTTCTTTGGCTTTGAGTGATTTTTGCGCTTCCTCTACGGCTTTTAGGTAGGCACGGCGCAATGCCTCTCTCTCTTCTTCGCTCACAATTTTGCCGTAGTAGGTAATCATGCTTATATCATACATTCCGGAGCCATCCGTTCGCTCGGACGAGTAGTAGGCGCACTTGGAGTTACCCGGTACGGGCGAGTAGTAAATATCGTTGCCCGCCGTGTTGATAGGGTAGCCAAGGTGCACGGGTTTTCCCCAAGAGCCTATTGAGTCTGAGTACTCCGAGCGGTAAATGTCAAATTTACCAAACCCTTTATACCCGTTGGAGGAAAAAAAGATGGTTTTTCCATCGGGTAGCAGCGAGATGCAAGATTCGTCTCCCTCTGTGTTTATCATAGGCCCCATGTTGGCCGGCTTGCTCCACGATTTTGTTGATACGTCGTAGGTGCTCTGCCAGATGTCATATCCGCCATGCCCTCCAAGTTCTCCCATATCATTCATGCACATGTAAATAATATTTCGTTCCCTATTAATTGCCATTGAGGGGACGTGGTAGTCTTTCAGCTTGGGCACATTGTAGATTTTAGTCAGCGGGGTATAGGTTATATCCGCCGCATCAATTTCCACCTTAAAATCAACATTAAGGACAAAAAAATCTCCGCTGCCGCGGAAGATGAAAACTTCTTTTCCGTCGGGGGAGGTGCCCAGCACTCCTTCGTGAAGGCGCTTGTTGTGCTTTTTGCCCACGATATTAACGTCCCACTGCCGCTCGGCGGAATTTACGAACTTTGCCACGTACACGTAATCCAGCTGCCTGCTGCTGTTGCTTTCGCTTGCTCCCGTTTCGGGGCGGGAAGAGGTGAAGAAGAGCTGCTGGTCTTTGTTTCCTACAAAAGCGTTTGTGTTTGAAATGTTGGAGCCATTAACGTCTGCGCCCAGCTTGGTTATGCTTACCGGTTCCGGCTCGGCCTTGCGCTTGGCGCCATATTCGCAAAGTGCTATATTCTTCAAAATGATGTTGGAAATACCGCTCGCTTGATTTCCATGTTCTTCTAGGGCCTTGTTATACAGCGCCAGCGCTTCCTTGTATAACCCGCGCTGATGGAAGCCCGTTGCACTTTTGTAGGCGGCGCCTGTGGGCTGCTGTTCAATTCCTCCGCCTGATTGCGCCATAAGCTGTGCGCTACTCAGAAACAGAAGCATGCCCCAAATAAGCTGTTGAATGGTAAAAAAAACTTTCATACACTTAAGAAATTGGTTTATAAATTCTACTTTGCAATTATTTATTTGTTTACAATTGATGGTGAACTTCCGGGCTATTTAGAACTGAAAATAGCGCACATTAAACAGCTGGTCGTTTCGATGCCGAACTTTCTTGCTTAAGGCAAAGCCTATCCTCACCGTAATGCCAAACGAAAGAAAGTAGCTTGATTGGATGCCTACCCCTTTTACGTTTGCCGACGGATTATAGCGAAATCGGTAGTTGCGTTCTTCCGGCAGTATTTCGTGCTCCAGCATATTAGAGGCGGTGGTACCGGCAACGTTATACAGGCAGTATTCCCCAAAAAATCCTGCATACAGGGTATATTTGTCCGTCAGCTGCTGCTTAAAGCCTGCCTCAAGGTAGCCCGCCAGCTGAACTCCCAAATCCAAATTAGCCTCAATACCCCTATCATCCGCCTCAATTCCGAAGCCTAAAAATTCCGGAGCATTCACCGGAACATTTTCAGCCCAAAGGTATGTTTTTAATTCTTTGGTGCTTAAACCTCGAATATCGGCGCTGCTGCTTCCGGTAATAGCATATCCTGCCTTTACGCCTCCGGCAGCATACCAGCCCAAGTATCTAAGGTTGGGGAACATGTTCTCAAACTCAAGCAGCAATGGCAGCTGAAGATATAGCGCAGACTGCTGAGCAACGTAATCTTCTACCTTAATGTTGAGCTCATAGTCATAGCCCTCGGGATGCGTACTTGGTATCGGGGGGGTACTTCCCCACCAATCCAGCTCTTCGGGAAAATTTTCCAACAAATGGTCCTCAAATCCCGACATCCCCGTTGAGCTCCGGTAGTAGTTTGCATGCAGGCCTGTTCGCAGACTTAGATTGCTGGTAAAGTGGCAGGAATACCCAATGCCTCCGCCAAAACCCATTCCCATCCGATTGTTTTCCGATGGCACAGGCGCTAAGGTTGAGCTAAGCACGTTAAAACCACCTGATATTTCATGGTCAAACCTACCCGCCGCAATGCTAATGTTACTCCAAAATAGTAACGCGAAAAAGACAAATCGTTTCAAATCCATAATTCTTACATACAGTTTCGTATCTCGCCTAAAATCCAAATATCCAATGAGTTTTACACCGCCGCATTGAATTTTAAACGCCTTCAATTAATGACTTTACTTAAAATATGTAGCTTGCATCTTCAAAAAAATTGTACCACGCTAAGTCGGTAAAAAAACGAGCATTTATTTATTTGCAACGTAGCTTAGATGACAAGCTGGTGTTTGTATTTAGCTGAATGCTTCTTAAATTTCGATATATTAAAGCGATGCCAAATTTCTTCCATATTGATATGCAATCCTGCGGAGGCATTAGTAAACAGGGGGCTCTACCCGCATAAGTCGCTACGCTTAGTAGTAAAAGGGGGCGGCATTGATGCTGCATCGGACAGCGGCAAAAAAACTTTCATCCACCTATTTGAGCCTAACCAAAAACTTTGCGAATCGGCGTATTTACAAGTAAGTGCGCAAAGCGAACTTTTTTTTCAACAACTTTTCAATAGTCTTTGGCTGCGAATTGTTGACGCAAAGGTAATATTTTTTTGTTACAGATACAAAAAACAGCAAGTCAAAGCTGTAATATTTAGTTATTTTATGTTAACGTGATAAGAGGAGGGAAATTTCTCCACCTCATTTATCTATTTATATTACATATCGTCAGTATTTTAAATCGCCTCAAAAAGTTTCCGGCTCGTAAGCTTGCCTTAGCTGTAATTGCTCATTAGTTCGGCTCTTCGCAGCTTTTATTGGCTTTTTTTTACTTGTTGTACTTGCTTCTGTAGCATCTCGGCGTTGTTCCCGTATGCTGCCTAAAAATGCGGTTGAAGTAGGAAACATTCTCTATGGATAGCTCAAACGACACGTCGCTCACCGGCATATCCGTTGTAAGCAGCAGCAGCTGGGCTTTTTCTATCTTTTTTTGGTTGATGTA
>JAISLN010000166.1 GCA_031290835.1 Prevotellaceae bacterium | reverse complement strand
CACACACACACACACACACACACACACACACACACACACACACACACACACACACACACACACACACACACACACACACACACACACACACACAGTGCTCAACGAGTTACGTTTTGGGGTAGGCACGCACGCTTAATATACCTCTTTTTCCTGAAAATTTATTACAGCTACAACAAATTATTGGTATGCTGCGGCTTTTTATATTGCCGAAACGAACATCCGCCGCCAGCAAACGACGAGATGAATTGAGCGCTTAAAGCTAACCGAAAAAACTCAACTATTTACAAATCAATGATTAAAATAATTAAAATAGCTAAGACAATGAGAAAGATTACACCATTTTTATTAGGAGGATTGAGCTTCCTTTTTGTAACATGCGACAAAGACTCCGGAGATGACCCCGGCGTTACCACCGTTGCGGAGGACAAGCAAAACATTGAAGCGCTTTTTGACCGCACGCTCGATTTGGCCAAAACGCTTGAGAGCGGCAGCTTTGTTCAGGCGCTGGTGAAGTTTACCGGATTGCAAAACGGTGAAGCAAAAAACGGCGACTGGATAGAGGAGGTATTTGAGCCGCTGGACAACAAAGCCGGCATCAGCGACTATCTGGACGACAACGAACGCTTCAGCTTGGAGCAATTCAAGGGAAAGTACGACTACCAAAGAGGTAGCAAGTCGTGGACAAAAACGAACGATACAAAAATCATCGTCAACTTTCCGGACTCCCCTACGACGACAAGCAACAACTGCTCTGTTGTTATTAGCGAGTACAGCGATGTACAGGTTACGGTGAACGGCGACAAAATATACGTGCCGTCGAAAATTGTCGCCTCCGTATCGCAGAATGGTACAGTAATAGCCTCGTGCAATGCGTCTATCTCGTGGGAAACTTCGGGATTTATTACCGTAAAAGATGCGTCAATAACGCTCACTACAGCGCCCTACACCCATACGGCAACCATCCGCCAAGCTAAAAGTACGGAGTACGATATTTCCGCTACGCTGTTTGAAGGTTCGGATAATCCGCCGATTGCCATTGCCTCCAAGCTTAAGCTGGCGCAGGCTATTGATGCAGATTTTTTTGTTGACGATGAGCCGCCGATTAACTACGTGTACGCTACGATAACGAAAGGCGACCTTGCCTACGACGGCTCGTTGGACGTGAATACGCTGACTAAGTACGACAACATCACCACAGACCAAATCAATAGCGTGATGTCGGTCAACATTCTGCACAAGGGCGCAAAAATCGGCGAGCTGAAGCTGAAAAACATTGACCACGACGAGTACGTTTTTGTTAACTACAAGGACGGCACGTCGGATAATACCGAGCTCTACTACGAGCCGTTTCTTGACGGGTTGGATAACATCCTCAAGAAGTATAACAACAACGATGCGGTTATAGGCTACAGGCGGGCTTCAGCGCGATTTTTTGCCCAAAAGTACAACCGGCTAAAGAAAGCAATCCATGCGCTGTCGCACGCAGATTAGGCAATTTTTGCCGTGCTGCATGGTATTTTGTATTCCGCTTTTGAGCTTGGGGGCGCAGGAAAAAGATGCGCTCCCAAGCGCTGCGGAGTATAAAAACGAGATAGGCGTTGATTTTTCCAACTTCATTTCGGTGCTGCACACTTCCGACCAATCCCACTTACTCAACTACAAGAGGCACTTTACGGGCAGCGGCGCTTTTCGCGCAGGCTTTTCGGCAGATATTTTTTCCAAAGAAGAGAACGGGCGCTTTGTCAGCCTCCGGTTGGGCTACGAAAGGAAAAGAGCCATAGCATCGTGGGCGCTATTCTACGGCGCGGACGCCTCCTATCGCTTTACGCAAAGCAACCGCGGCGGATACTTAACCCACTGCTACGGGATGGAGCCTTTGCTTGGCGTGCGGTATAATTTTAGCAAGCATTTTTCAATCAGCACGGAGGCAAAGCTCAACTTTCACTATTTTACCTACTACGATTTGCAGACGTTTGCCGCAAAATCTTTTAGCGATGAGTTTCGCATCTACATAGGGAGCGTGGGCATGATTATCGTCAGCTACCATTTTTAGCCGCTTTCGGCATTGTTAATTCCGAAAGTAGGCGTACTGCCTCGCCTCCGCCTCACATTGCCATTACTTCGGCAAACATTTGCTCATTTGAAAATCCTTGAATGTCGATGGATTTTGAGCGACAGAACGACACGCAGGTGCCGCAACCCTGACACAATCCGGGGTTGATTTTTGCAATGCGCTTGATGGTGTTGCCCGCCCTGTCCTTTACCTCCTCGCGCTCGATGGCTTGGTAGGGGCAAGCCGTTTCGCACATAAAGCAGCCTACGCAGGTCGAAAATTCCGGCGGCGCCGTGCGGTTTACCACCGCCACCAGCGGCTCGCGCGTCAGCTCGCTGTTGGAGAACAGCCCGATAACCTTAGCCGCCGCGCCCGACGCCATGCCTACGGTTTCGGGTATATCTTTGGGCGCCTGACACGCCCCGCAGAGGTATATGCCGGCCGTGTTTGTCTCCACGGGCTTGAGCTTGGGGTGCGCCTCTGCAAAGAAGTGGTAGGCGTCGTACGACACGTGCATTTTTTGCGCCAGCTCTTCGGAGCCGTGGTTGGCAACGCCTGCGCTCGCCAGCACCACCATGTCCGCCTCTATCTCCACCGGTTTGCCGCCCAGCAGCGTATCCGCTCCGCAGACTATCAGCTTGCCGTTTTTTTCGTAAACGCGCGCCACCCGTCCGCGAATGTAGCCCGCGCCGTCCTCCTCAATGGCGCGGCGAACAAACTCCTCGTAGTTTTTTCCGCCGGCTCTCACGTCCATGTAGAACACGTAGGATTCGCCGTCGTGCACCTTGTGCCGGTAGAGCATGGCGTGCTTGGCGGTGTACATGCAGCATATTTTGGAGCAGTAGGGGATGCCCTTTGCGGGGTCGCGCGAGCCTGCGCAGGCAATAAACACCACCTTTTTGGGCACCGTTCCGTCCGACGGGCGGCGTATTTCGCCCAGCGTGGGTCCCGACGCCGACGCCAGCCGCTCAAACTGCAAGCCGGTGATAACGTCCTTGTACTTTCCGTAGCCGTATTCGGGAAAAAAGTCGGGCTTGAGCACGTTGAAGCCGGTTGCCACCACAATGGCGCCTACGTCTTCGGTGATAAATTCGTCCTCGCGGTCAAACTCCACCGCGCCTGTGGGGCACACCTTTTCGCACACCTTGCACTTGCCCTTTTTGTAGTACAGGCAATTTGCCTTGTCGATAACCGGCTTGTTGGGCACCGCCTGCGGAAATGGCGTGTAGATGGCGCTGCGCAAGCCCAAGCCTTCGTTAAATTCGCTCGGAATTTTTCGCGACGAGCATTTGGTGGAGCACAGCCCGCAGCCGGTGCACTTTTTGTGATCCACACCTTTTGCCTTGAGGCGAATGGTGGCCTTGAAGTTGCCTATGAATCCCTCCAGCTTTTCCAGCTCTGCGTAGGTGAGCAGCGTGATGTTGGCGTTTTGCGCCACGTCCACCATGCGGGGCGTGAGGATGCACTGCGAGCAGTCGAGCGTGGGGAAAGTTTCCGAGAGCTGCGACATGTGCCCGCCGATGGACGGCTCTTTTTCTACCAGAATGACCTTTTGGCCGGCGTTGGCAATATCCAGCGCCGCCTGAATGCCGGCAATTCCGCCGCCTATCACCAGCGCTTTTTTGGCAATGGGCACCTTGATGGCGCTGAGCGGCTTGTTGCGCTTTACCTTTTCGACCAGCATACGGACAAGCCCCAGCGCCTTGTCGGTGGTAGCCTCGCCCTTGTCGTGCACCCACGAGCAGTGCTCGCGGAGGTTGGTCATTTCGCACAGGTAGGGATTTAGCCCGGCTTCGGCGCAGGCTTTGCGGAAGGTAGGCTCGTGCATGCGCGGCGAGCAGGCGGCAACCACCACGCCCGTCAGCCCCTTTTCCTTAACGGCTTCCTTGATGAGCGTCTGACCGGGGTCGGAGCACATGTACTTGTAGTCGGCGCTAACGACCACGCCCTCAATTTGCGACGCTTCCTGCGCAACCCGCGCACAGTCAACGGTGGCGCCGATATTTTCTCCGCAGTGGCAAACAAATACTCCTATCTTTGACATAATTTTTCAGCTTGTAAATTTTTACCTAAATCATGCTATGAAAATCTTAACCTTTGGCAACAAATGTACAATAAATTCTTTTATATCGGAAAAAGATTTTCCGGCATTTCGGCGCTCAGCGCTCGGCGTACACGGTTTTTCCGTTCACAAAGGTGCGGACAACCCGATGGGAGAACGTGCAGCCGTCAAAGGCGCTCCACCCGCACCTGTGGAGCGTGGTTTCGTTTGCGGCTCGCCACGGCGCATCCGGCTTTACCAGCACGAGGTCGGCGGCGTAGCCCGCGCGGATGAAGCCGCGATGGCGGATGCCGAAAATTCTTGCAGGCGCGTGGCACATTTTTTCCACCACCGTTTCGACGGAAAAAAATCCCCGCTGCGCCAGCTCCAGCATGGCCACCAGCGAGTGCTGTATGAGGGGCAGCCCCGACGGCGCGTTGAGGTAGGCGTTTTGCTTTTCGCTCAGCGTGTGCGGCGCGTGGTCGGTGGCAACGGAGGCAATAGCCCCCGAGGCAACGGCGCGGCGCAGCCCGGCGCGGTCGGCGGCCGATTTTACGGCAGGGTTGCACTTCAGCAGCGCACCCTTGGCGGCGTAGTCTTCGTCGCAAAACCACAGGTAGTGCGGGCAGGTTTCGGCGGTGATTTTTGCGCTGCCCGCGCCAAGCAGCTCCAGCTCGCGGGCGGTGGAAACGTGCGCCACGTGCAGCTGTGCGCCGTACTTTTGGGCCAGCTTCACGGCGCGCTCGGTGGCGGTGTAGCAGGCCTCCTCGCTGCGTATCTGCGGGTGCAGGGCAAAGGGAATTTGTGCGCCGTACTCGCTTTGGTAGCGCTCCGTGTTTTGGCGAATGATATTTTCGTCTTCGCAGTGGGCAACAATGGGCAGCGGGCACTCGGCAAAGAGGCGGTTGAGCAGCCTTTCGTCGCTCAGCAGCATGTTGCCGGTGCTCGATCCCATGAACAGCTTCACGGCAAAAGCGTCATCTTTGCTCAGCTTTGCAATGAGGTCGATGTTGTGGGCGGTAGCGCCGAGGTAGCAGTAGTAGTTGGCGAGGGAATTTTGCGCGGCGATGGCGTTCTTTTCCTGCAGCGCCTCCATGGAGGTGGTTTGCGGCAGCGTGTTGGGCATATCGGCTACGGACGTAACGCCGCCGGCAACGGCAGCGCGGCTTTCGCTGCCCCACGTGCCCTTGTGCGGAAATCCCGGGTCGCGAAAGTGAACGTGGGTATCAATTACGCCCGGCAGCAGCAGCAAGCCTGCGGCGTTGAGCGTTTCAGTGTTGCCGCCGAGCGCCGGCAAAGGCGGCTGCAGGCCGGCATACACGCCCTGTATCTTACCTTGGTCAACGAGCACGCTGCCCTCAAACGAGGCGCCTTCGTTGACAATACGTGCCGAATGGATGAGGAGTTGCAAGGAAATTTTGAATTTTGAATT
>JAISLN010000165.1 GCA_031290835.1 Prevotellaceae bacterium | reverse complement strand
ACACACACACACACACACACACACACACACACACACACACACACACACACACACACACACACACACACACACACACGCTCGCGTAATTTACGTAAATTCTCCCTATTTTCCAACGCTTTTCGAATATTTTTTTCTGCTTTTAAGCTGTCATTTAAAGCGGCACAAAGCTATTTTTTCAAGCATTCTGTTTTCCTCAAAAATATTTGCACCGCCACGCACGTTTTATCTGTACTATGCGGAAAGGCGCGGCTTTGCACATTATCCCCCTATACATATACCCGGATTTTCAAAGGCGCTCCCCATAAAAAGCGCGCCGTTTGCATATCACCATCGTTTAAAAACAATTAAAATCATTATGTTATGAAAAAAATGTTGGCAAGAAAAGTGAGTGAATTGTGCGCTACAGGTGCGCTAATTTTTGCGTCCATGCTCCTGACTTTTGGGGCGCAGGCGGCGACGTACTACGTAACCCCCACCGGCTCCGGCGACGGGAAGAGCTGGGGCAGCGCGACTGCCAACATTCAGCGCGCCATTGACAGCTGCGCCGCAAACGGCGGCGGCGAGGTGTGGGTGAAAGCTGGTACCTACAAGCCTGCCGCTACAATACAGTGGAAGGATAGCGTGAACGTTTACGGCGGATTTGCCGGGAACGAAAACAACAGAAACCAGCGCAGCTTAGACGCCTCGCTTACCGTTTTGGACGGCGATGGCGCAAGGCTTGTTCTGCAAGGAAACAAGAACTTTACTACCAAAATTACATGGAGCGGTTTTACGGTTCAAAATGGTAAAAGTAATTACTATGGAGGAATCTATATGTACCGAAACATGGTGGTTGACAATTTCATTATTAAAAATTGTATCAACCAAGGAAGCGGAAATTATGGCGGCGGCGGTGTGTATATTCAGGCTCTTGATGATTCTAACGATTCTATTATCATCCGAAACAGCAAAATTGTGGGGAATACGGCCAACTACGGCGGTGGTATTGCCATAGGCACTTCCAATAATTCGTCGAACCCTATTACGTCGCACGTGCTCATAGAGAATACGGAGATTATTAACAACAAAGCAACCGCGCGCGGCGGCGGTATTGCCATAGAGCCTAAGGTAGGCTCAACCAAGAATGTTGTTATCCGCAGCTGCATTATTGCCAACAACAGCAGCGGCAATGTGGGCGGCGGCATATCGCTGTATCGCGCCGATGCGCAAATTATCAATACTACCATTGCCAACAACGTTGCCGGGAACTGGGGCGGCGGCGGGATTTACGCCAACAGCGTAGATTCGCTCACGGTGCTCAACAGCATTTTTTGGAACAACGAGGACGCCCAAAACGGCACGGGAAGCCACAACATTCTTTTGCAAGGGAAAGGAGCGGATAGCGTTGTGGTGATACGGAACAGCGCTTTTGCTCCGGCGTTGCAGGTTGGCGTAGATGTGCAGAATAATACGGCGCTTACCGTAGCCGATACGATAACCGTTGATACGCTGAACAGCGGAAGCGTTGCAGGCGTAAAGTACATTAACTTTGGCGCTCCCAGCGCCGCCGCAGGCTACGCTGCAGGCGATGCAGGCAGGCTCAACGCCAGCTGGTCGCTTGCGCAGGGGTCGGCGGCCATAGACAAGGGAACGGCGGTGGCGGGAATCACCGCAGATATTGTGGGCCGAAGCCGCCCCACAGGCGGCAGCTTTGATATTGGCGCCTACGAGTACGCCGCGCCCATTACCATTGCCGCCGGGGCAACGGTAAGCACCGGCTACACGGCAGACCACGGCGACGTGATATTTGAGGCGGATACCCTCGCCGGCGCGGGGCAGTGGACGGCTACTACGGCGGTGACCAACGGCGCCGTTAAGCTGGTGAGAACGTTTAAAACCAACACCAGCTACGCTATCGGGTTTCCGTTTGCGGTGGCTTCCGTTAGCGCTGCCGCCTACGAGCTGAAGTACTACGATGGCGAAAGCAACCTATTTGGGACAGCCGCTGGCATAGAAGCCGGCAAGGGCTACCTCATTAGGTTTCCCGCACCAAAGGATACCCTCCTGACGGTTGCTTTTACCTCCGTGCACAACCCAACGCCGACAACCGCTCCGACCTTAGGCGCGGGCGAGTATGCGCTGGTGGCCAACGCTACGCTGCAAAATGCAGCAGGCATAGCAGGTGCGCAGAATTACTACGTGTTTAACAGCGCCACCGGCGCTTTTGCTGCGCCGGCTACCGCCCTCGCCGGAGGGCTGATGCCCTTTGATGCCGTTTTGGCGACATCGGCAACCGCCGATTTGCTTACCGCCGACACGATTGGCAAGGGCAACGCCGCAACGCCAAGCGTAATCCTGAAAGCCGACAGCGGTATCACCGTTCTAACGCCGAAAGGCATTGCCTATCCCTACCTGACGGTAGATCCGTTTGTTGCTACTTTTAGCGTGGCGCCCGGCTACACCAACATACGGGCGATAGTAAGCGCAGTAAACGGCGCTACCGAGCCCGACACCATTCCGCTGACTCCCTCCGGCAGCATTTACACAGCGGCTATCAACAGCGTAACAACCCCAACCATCATACGCCTCGCCGCCGACACCATACGCTCAACGCTCACCATAAGCGTCGGCGAGGGCATTGGAGAGGTAAGCCTGAAAAGCGGCGCCAAGGTGGGCTACTTCGACGGCAATACGTGGTTTACCTTCAAAACCCGCGACGGGTACCACACGCCCAAGGTGGCGGTGGGTAACGCCTACAAGGAGGTAAGAAAAGGCGCAGGCGGAGTAGATACCGTATTTCTTGGAGGGGTAACGTCCAACGTTACGGTGAATATTGTGGCGTTTAGGAATAATACGGCGCCGGTGCTGTATGACTTGCAGGTTGTTAATGCAGCTGCACCCTCAATTGTGGTTGACACAGCATCGAATATACAGCTTAGAAAGCAGCCGGCAGCTAATCAGCCGTATGCCTACTTGAAGTTTGATGTTGCGGATGCCGTTAAAGGAAGCAACTACGATAAGATAACGCTAAGGTTACTGACGACAGGTACTGGCCAAATCCAGAACAAAATAGAATATTTGCTTCAGTGGGTATCGAATAACAGCAACGGTGGAAATGAAAATACGGATGGCGCTACTCCATGGAATAACAACTTTACGTATGCCGGCCGACCGGTAATCATTGAAGATACGGTGAGCATTATCAGCATAGGAACAGGTCCGGGAATTGTTGCAGCAAATACTCTTGTAGAATTTACCATAGACGACCCCACAATCATTGCTCAGATAAAAAGTTATATTGCGGGAGGAAGCAAACAACTTTCATTCAGGATAAACCCGAATGCTACTACTAGCTCTTTAATAAGCATGTTAACTTTCTTCTCCTCCGAAGGCTCCACGGGCGACATTCTCAACCGCACGCCCAAGCTGACGTTCAACGCGGCGGAGTACAACATTGCGGTGGTCAACGAGGCGAGAGAGTCGGGGCTTATTACCCTTACCGCTCCGAGCGCTGCCGACACCACCTACAAGGTGAAGCACGACTCGGCGCTTGTGCTGAGCTTTACGGTGAAGAAAGGCTACGAGCCTAAAGCGCAAGGCTACGGCGAGCTGGCAGGCGCTCCCAGCATTACGAGCGATGCTACCTACACCTTCCGCATAGACAAGGCAAGAGCCAGCGATACCATACGCCTGTCGGCAGATCTTATCCGCTTTGATGTGGATGTGCAAACGCCAAACGGGCACGTTACCATTATCCGTCCTGCCGGTAGCAGCCCCTACAAGGTGGCAAACGATTCCGCCTTTGCGCTTTCGTTCAGGGTGGACGCAGAGTATATCCCGACGGTAACGGTGAGCAGCAACCCCGCTTACGCGCTTGGCGATACTGCACCCGACGGCTCCTACACCGTAAGCCTGCCAAAGGTAAGCTCCGACGTTACCATAACCGTGGCGGCAGACCTGCCGGACAGCGTAACGGTGAGGGTACAAGCGCACGACAGCGTAACGATTGTTTCGCCGGCGCTGACGGACGGGGCGTGCAAGGTGGCAAGAGATTCCGCGCTGACGCTTACGTTCACGGTGGCCGAAGGCTACGATATTTCGGCGGTAAAAGTTAATGGCGCCGCGCACGACTATGCTGCCGGCAGCGGCGAATACACGCTCACCATACCGCAGCTCACCGCCAGCATTTTGGTATCCGTAGAGGCCGAAATACGGAAGTACAAGGTTGTTCTTACGCCCGTGGGGGTGAGCATTGTTACGCCCGAAGGCGCTAATCCGCACCTCGTAAGCCACGGCGGCTCGCTCACGGTGAGCGTGACGGTAAGCGCGGGCTACTTTGAGCCGGTTGTGCTCGTCAGGCTCGACGGCAGCACGATTGCCACAGCGAAGTCCGGCAGCGCATTCACCGCTACCATCTCCGGCGTCGCCGCCAGCGATAGCATCGTCGTTAAGGCCGACGACGGTATTCGCCGCATCACCATACGCAAGGACGCAAGAGTTGCGCTGACGGCCTCTACGGCAAATTCTACCGACACGGTGCAGCAGGCGCAAATCGGCGGTGCATTTTCCGTAACGTTTACGGTACCTACAGGTTACGAGCCGAAGGTGAGCTTGCAGGATGGTGGCAGCATTACAACGCTTAGCGCCGGCGCGGCAAATACCTACACGTCGAGGATAGGCGTGGTGAGCGCCGACGCCGTCATCGCGATTGAGCTGGTGGCCGCTACCGGCATTGCCGAGGTTGACCCCAACGACCCGGTGGTATCGGCAACGTACTACAACCTGCTGGGGCAGGAGCTGCGGCAGCCGACAATTGTCGGCATCTACATCGTGCGCAAGCTGCATCTCTCCGGGCGCATCACGGTGGAGAAAAAGCTGGCGGGGTTGAATTTTGAATTTTTAAGTTTTGGATTTTGAATTGCTGGGAGCTTGATTGTAGAGGCGTGGCCGTGCCGCGTCTCTACAATCATCCCCCGCCATCCGTAGGGGCGAGGCAGGTTGCATCGCTACTATAAAAGCAAATCACCTATGAGGCATATTACTATTTTGGCTACTTTGCTCTTTGCGTTTTCGGCGGGAGCGCAGCCTGCGCAGCAAGCTGTTACCGGAACGGTGAAGGACGCCGGGGACAAAACGCCCATGGCGGGCGTTGCGGTGCGCGTGCAGGGCGCTACGGTGGGTACGTTTACCGACAAAAACGGGCAGTTTTCCATTCAGGCGGTTGAAGGAAAGACGCTCGAATTTTTGATGATGGGCTACAAAACCTACAAGCACACCGTGCTGAAGAATACGCTTGTGGTGAACGTGCTCCTTGAGGTGGACGAGGTTTCGCTGGAGGATGTGGTGGTGGAATCCGGCATTATTCAGCGCAACAAGCTGGGGTTTACGGGCGCTTACGCTACCGTGAACAGCGAGCAGCTGAAATCTATCGGCAACACCAACCTTTTGCATAGCCTAAAAACGCTCGACCCGGGGTTTGTGATAATGGAGGACAACCTTAGCGGCTCCAACCCAAACGCCATGGCAAACATAGAAATACGTGGACAAACGGCCATGAGCATTACCACCGTGCAGGACGAAGCCGCCGCTGCCAGCAACCAGCCCCTGTTTATCCTCGACGGGTTTGAATCCACGCTTCAGGAGATTAACGATTTGGACGTAAACCGCGTGGAGTCCGTCACCATCCTCAAGGATGCCGGATCTACCGCCATTTTTGGGGCAAAGGGCGCAAACGGGGTTGTGGTGGTAGAAACCATTAAGCCCAAGGAGGGGCGCATGTTTGTTACGTACAGCGGCGATTTTCAGGCGGCCGTCCCCGACCTTAGCGTTTACAACATGATGAACGCCGCCGAAAAGCTGGAGTTTGAGCGCATTGCCGGACGCTACAACTACAGCGTTGCCGACGACAGCGAAGACCCCTCCGTGCCCATGCTTGGCGCTAAGGCCGACGCTGCGTCGCAAAAGCGCTACTACGAGCGGCTGGCGATGGTGCAATCGGGGGTAAACACCTACTGGCTAAGCGAGCCTGTGCGGATGGCGCTCACCGGCGGGCACTCCGTCAACATTTCGGGGGGCGACAAGGCGCTGCTGTTCACCGCAGGGGTGAGCTACAAGAACAACGACGGCGTGATGAAAGGATCGGCTCGCGATACCTACGGCGGCAACATAAAGCTGGCGTACAGAGGTATCAACTCGCTGAGCATCCAGAACAGCATCTCCGTTACGGGCACCACGGCCGAGGACGGGGCGTGGGGGTCGTTCTCAAGCTTTGTCAACGCCAACCCCTACTACCCCAAAACAGCGGCCGACGGCTCCATCACAAAGTACCTCGACTCCGAAAATTCGTCGGTTGCCGTAAACCCGCTCTACAACGCCTCGCTCAACTCAATGAGCGAATCCAAGATACTCAACATAACCAACAACACCTCGCTGGACTGGAAAATCAACAACAGCTGGCACCTGAAGGGCAGCCTGAGCTTGAGCAGCGTCAAAACCGGCAACGTGAGCTTCCTCGACCCGCAGCACTCCTCGTTCGACAACACCAGCTACGACAAAAAGGGCAAGTACACCAGCGGAACAATTGACCTCTGGTCGTACCGGGCAAACGCATCCGCCAACTACCTCAAGTCCATTGGGGCGCACAACATTACCATGCAGGGCAGGACGGCGATAGACGAATCGACCAACAGAAGCGAAACGCTTGTTGCCCTCGGATTTCCGGCAGGCTCCAAGGGAGTGCCCTCCAACGCCTTTTCGTACGAGCCCTACCAGCGCCCCTCGTACTCCGAAAGGATAAGGCGTAACGTGAGCTTTGTAGGAGCGTTCAACTACAACTACGGCTATCGCTACCTGTTTGACCTCAGCTACAACATGGAGGGCTCTACCAACTTTGGCAAAAACAGGAAGTTTCAGCCCTTTTGGTCGGCGGGCGTGGGATGGAATCTTCAGCGAGAGCCTTTTGCCGAATCGTGGAAGTGGCTCAACGAGCTGAAGCTGAGAAGCACCTACGGAACCAACGGAAACCAGAACGTGAACGTGGTAACCAGCTCCATTTATAGCTACTACGTTGGCAACAACGTCTTTGGCCAGGCATCCTACCTTGCAAACGTAGGCAACCCCAATCTGGCGTGGCAGGTGGTGGAAAAGTTTTCGGCGGGCATGGACGTCGCCGTGATAGACAACCGCCTGAAGCTAACGCTTGACGTGTACCAGAGCTACACCTCGCCCCTGATAGTGGTGCTCAACCAGCGCCCCTCAACCGGGGTGGATAGCTACCCCCTCAACATGGGCTTTTTGAGAACCAGAGGCTACGAATTTAAGCTGCACTACAGCCTCATCAACGATGTGCAGAGCGGCACGCTGGTAAACCTCAGAGTTACCGGAGCGTACAACAGGAGCATCTACGGGGGATTCAACGACGCGCTGGAAGACCTGAACGAAGCCTACAAAAAGGAGGAAAACGCGCAGCTCTCCCTTAGCTCGCTCCAGCACTACAAGGACGGCAACAGCCCGTCGGACGTCTGGGCGGTGAAGTCGCTCGGCATAGACCCTGCCACAGGCCGCGAAATATTTTTGACCAAAAGCGGGGAGCAATCCTACCTCTACAACTCCGGCGACCGCGTGGTGCTGGCCAACTCCCGCCCCATGCTGGAGGGCGTAATGGGAGCAACGGTGAGGTACAGCCGACTTTCGTTCAGCCTCAACCTGCGCTACCGGCTGGGGGCATACGCCTACAACTCGGCGCTGTTCAACAAGGTGGAGAATATTTCTTCGGGCAACATTATCTACAATCAGGACAAGCGGGCGCTCTACGACCGCTGGAAGCAGCCCGGTGACGTGACGGAGTTCAAAAAAATCGGGCTGCAGGATCCTACCCCCGTTTCGTCCCGCTTTATCCAAAAGGACAGCTACCTGCGGGGTGAATCGGTGAAGCTCACCTGGAACTTTACCGGCGACCGCTGGCTCGCGGCGCTCCTCCTGCAAGACCTTAGCCTGAGCCTGTCCATGAACGATTTCTTTAACCTCAACTCCATCAAGATTGAGCGAGGAATAGACTACCCGTTTCAGCGGGCCTTAGTCATGAATTTATCCGCAAGATTTTAGCAACCAAAAACTACGAAGATGAAAAGCATAATGCTATACGCGCTGCTGGCGCTGGCCTTGATGACCTCCGGCGGCTGCACCAAGTGGCTCGACGGCGCGCAGCCAATCGACCAAAACCTCGACAAAACACAGTTCGCAAGCGAATTTGGAGTCAACTCGGTGCTCAACGGTATATACAGAACGCTCTCCGCCGAAAAGCTCTACGGCGGCGTGATGACCATGACCGCCATTGAGCTCCTCGCCCACTACTACTTCTACGAGGAAGATTTGCTCAACAAGGAGGATTTTATCTACTTCAGCTACATGTCCCGCTACCTCTACAACGAGGCCGATGTAAAAGCCCCGTTTTCCGGCGTGTGGAGCGCCTCGTACAGCGCCATTTTCCAGCTCAACAAGCTTATCAGCGAAGTATCCGCCTCCGTCGGCGTGCTGACCGAAGGCAAGAAAAGCATGGTGCTCGGCGAAGCCTACGGCTTGAGGGCTTTCCTGCACCTCGACCTTTTCCGGCTCTTTGGCTCGGCGGCGCAGCCTATTCCCTACAACACCTCCGCAGAGGTAGTGCCCCACGAAAAGAAAGCGCCCGAAGAGTTTTTTGCCCTCCTCCTGCAGGATATCGAAACGGCAAAGGAGCTGCTCAAGAGCGACCCCATCCTCACCGACGGCGTGCTGGACTTGACGCAGATAGCCCCTACCGACAACGTTACGGACCAGGAAATATTTGACCGGTACTTGCGCTGCTACCGGATGAACTACTACGCCGTGCAGGCGCTTCAGGCAAGAGCCCTCATGTTTAAGGGCGATGCGCCGGAGGCGGCAAGGGTAGCCCAAAGCGTTATCAACAACGCCTTGGGCGACGACAAGCCTTTCCGCTGGGCGGATAAAAACAGCATGGAGAAAAACCGCGACTACATCTTCTACTCTGAGGTAATATTTGGGATATACAACCTCGACCTCTACACCACGTGGGAAAAGCACTGCTACGGAAGCCGCCCGGGAAAAACCTACGCCGTGGCCGTGGACAACCTGACCCAAAACATTTTTAAGTTCGACAATACGGGCGGCGACATGTCGCTCTGGGAAGACCTCAGGGTGAAGCAGTGGGTTGCAAGCCGGGCAGGGCAGGGGCTCATGGTGTCGTACAAGCTGGCGAACTTTACGCGCACCAACGAAAACGACCCCAGGTTCTTCTTCCAGCCTCTGATTAGGATGAGCGAAATGTACTACATCGTGGCCGAAAGCTTCTTGCTAAGCGGAAAAGTACCGGAGGCCGTAACGCTGCTCAACGAGGTGCGCTTCCGAAGGGGCTCGCAGCGCGAATCGCTGCCCAACCCCAACGACGCCTCTGCCGACCTCGCCTTTGACCTCCTCGAAGCCGAGTACTACAAGGAGTTCTACGCGGAGGGGCAGGCGTTTTTCTACCTCAAGCGCCGCCAAAGCAACAAAATATTCGACGCCAACCGCGGCGGAAAAGTCAACGTGGCAACCTACTCCACAGGAACGACAGGCATTTACGATATTCCCATTCCCGAAAGCGAAACAAACCTCTAACCCGTAAAAATGCAGCAAAAAATATGAACCCACATTTTACCAAGCTGGCGCTTCTGGCGGCAACAATCCTCGGCTCGTGCGAGTACGAGGGGCTGCCCACCTACAGCGGCCAAGACCAGATATACTTTGCCTACGCCGACGGCGTGCCCGCAAGCATGACCGACGAGCAGGTGATACACTTTGGCTACGACGAGCCGATGAAGCCGGAAACCACGCTCTACGTAAGCGTAAAGGTAATGGGGAGCGTGGCCGACCTTGACCGCCCCGTGAGCCTCGCGCTGGTGGATTCGCTATCTACGGCAACGCTGGGGCGCGACGTGGAGGTGCTGCCCGCGCAGTCGTTCGTGCCCGCGGGTGAGCCCATCGGGCATGTGGCCATCAAGGTAAAAAACACCTCCGCACTCTTCGATACCGTGCTGGTTGCAGCCTTCAGGCTGGTCGAAAATGATGCTTTCCACGCCGACTACACCAAAACGCGCTACTCCAACATCAACTCGGAGGCTAAAATCATCAGCACCCTCTTCCGCATACGATTCGATAACAGCGCGGAGATGCCGAGGCTCTGGGTGGAAAATTTGGACGAATGCAGCTTAATGTTCGGCGAATACAGCGAAGTAAAGTTTACGCTAATGTGCAACCTGCTCGGATTTGACAGAACCTACTTCTCTTACACCGAAGGAGATTCGCAAGCCCTCTTCCTGTCGCGCATTAACCTCTATGCAAAGAGCTGGATACAAACCGTCAACCGCTACCTGAAGGAGTACAAGGAAAAAAACGGCAGCCCCCTGCGCGACGAAAAGGGAAAAGAGGTAAAAATGGGGCTGGACATTAGCTAATTAATAATTAATTAAAAAAACTAAAATCATAAATCATTAAGAGCTATGAGCAATGCAACAACGCTACTGGCAAAAATGACCGGGTTTTTGAGCGCCGCCCTCCGCTGCCTGCTGCTCTGCGCCCTGCTGACGGCGGGCGCCTGCATCCAAGACAAGGGAAATTACGACTACCACGACGTCAACAGCATCACCATATCGGACATAAACGATGTGCACGAGAGCTACCTCGTCTCCGTAGGCGAATACCTCAAAATAACGCCAACGCTGAAATTTTCGCTGGGCGAGGAGCGCGATACCTACCGCTACGAGTGGCGCCAAATGGGAAACATTGCCCCCTACCGCTCCGTGCGCCTGCTCTCAACCGAGCGAAACCTCAACCTCAAAATCGAAGGCTCCATGAGCTACTCGCAGACCTACTACCTCATGTACTGCGTTACCAACCTCACCACCGGCGTAAGGTACGACCACGTTTTCAAGGTAACGGTGCAGAACAAAATCAGCAAAGGCTACGTCGTGCTCCACGAGCAAGCCGGCAGCGACTTCAACATCGACCTCATAGCCGCCTACGGAGACAGCCTGACGCGCTACGCAGGCGTGCTCGACATGTTTGAATCCTCCCTGCCCAGAGCCGGCCGAAAACCCCTCGACGTGCTCTGCTACTACGACTACACCGCACCAACCCCCTACGACCCGAGCAACCACCTGCGATACTCCCTCTGGGTGCTCACCGACAAGGGCGCCGACCGGATAAAAGCCGAAGACTACTCCTACAACCCCGACTACAACATCTCCAAGCTCTCCCTCATACCCGCCGCAGTGCTGGGCGGAAAGGAGCTCGTGGCAGAAAAAATGGTCGCCACAATGCCAGGCGAAGTGCCCAGCAACGCAAGAAGCTACATGTACTTCAACGGATGCTGGTTTTTCTTCAACCTCCCCATCATGCCCTACTTCTTCAACCTCCCCATCAACGTGCTGCCCGGCGCAGGCGCTACGCCCTACACCGTAGCCCCCTACATCATGCCGGTATCCTACTACGGGGCAATTATGTTTGATGAGGACAGCAGGCACTTCATGCTCCACCAAACCAACACCGAAGACATGCTCAACTCAAGCAAAATATACAGCTCGCAAAAAATTACCTCCGAAAAAAAATATTTTGCCTGGGGAGATTCCACCTACCGGCTGGTTTACATGGGCAACCGCACGTGGCAAACCGGTTTTGCTGTAGTCAAAAAGGCCTCAACAGACAGCTGCGCACTCCTACAAATGATGCTCGAAAAGAGCGGAGCCGTGCAGCTGGGAAAATCGAATTTTCAGCAGCTCCCGGCAGGGTTGAGCGTAGAAGACTTCAAGCACTTTGCCTACCACCCCACGCTGCCCTACCTCTACTGCGCAACGGAGGATAAGGTGTACAAAATTTTGGTATCTACCATGGCGATAACCGACGTTACCGAGCAGGTGATACCAGCTGGGAGCAAGCTGAGCGTCCTAGAGTTCCTATTTGTCCGAGCCCCGCGCCCGGGGTTGCTGGCGGTGGCAACCTACGACCCCGGCGGCGAAGCGGGAAGCAACGGCGCCCTTGCCTTCTACGCCGCCGAAGACGGAACGGGCAACCTTACCCTAGCGCCGCATCCGGCACAGCGCACCGACAACGGCTACCAAGTAGAGATGAAGTGGACAGGATTTGGAAAAATCGTTGCGCTCGACTACAAGGAGCAGTGATAGCTCAGATTTGAAATTCCCGCAATGTTGATGTGTGCCGGCTGCGTGCCCAAATCAATTTATTCACTATTCACTAATCACTAATTATTTATTTCGTTAGATGAAAAAAAACGCACTGTTAATCCCCATGCTATCGCTTGCGATGCTTGGAAGTGCCGGCAAAATGTACGGCAATCCCGTAGTAATTTCTGGAAAGTGGGAGCGAGCAAAGCCGCGCGCCGTATCGCTCTACCGCTTAGAAAACGGCGACCTGAAGGAGCTGGCCATCTCGGAGGTAACCGCCGACAGCACCTTCTACTTTGCCCACAAGCCCCAGCAGGAGGGATTCTACTTTATCGGCGAAAGCCCGCGACCCCTCAACCGCTACACCTTTTACCTCAAGCCGCAGGACGCCGCACTGCGCTTCACCGTAGCGCCGCGCTCCTACGCCCTCATCGGCAACAACACCCCCGAAAACCAAGCGCTGGAGCAATGGCACGCCTTTGTGCAGCCCTTGGAGTGGAAGTCCGTTTACTTCATGAAGGAAATTAGCACCTACGTGGACTTCTTCCCCCTGCTGGAGGAAAAGCTGGCGCAGCTGGCCACCTACCCCAAAAGCGCAACGGGCAACACGCTTTTCGACGCCGCCTTTGAGGAATACAAGCGCTTCAACCTGCTCGACCTTGCCGTAACCTTCCTCTACGCCCCGCGAACGGCGCACCCGGAGGGCGAAGACTTCCCCGAATACTACCGAGACTTGGACCTGCCCAGCCTGACCAAAACAACGGCAATCCTGCGCTACGTCCCATCCGGCGTTGACCTCATCGGAAAAATCCTCTTCTGCAAGCTCCAGCTGAGCGGAAAAAAGATAGACAACCCCGTGAGCGCCATCCTCGACTCCATAGACCAGGTAGCCAACGACACCCTGCGGGGAGAGCTGGTGCTGAGCTTCGCAGCCGCCCAAAAAACCTACGCCGGCTTGTGCGACTACGAAAGCAAGTACGGAAAACAGCTGGCTACCGAAGCGCAAAAAAACCAAATGAGGACGCTGAAAAATAGCCTCAACGTGGTAAAGGACAGCGAGCCCGCCATCGACTTCCGCTTCCCCGACGAAACCGGAAAGCCCGTTGCCCTCTCCGACTTCAGGGGAAAGCTCGTTTATGTTGACGTTTGGGCTACGTGGTGCGGCCCCTGCAAAAAGGAGCTGCCCCACCTCAAAAAGCTCGAAGAGGAATTTCGCGACAACCCCAACATCGTATTCCTGAGCGTTGCCACCGACCCCGCAAAGGACAAGGAAAAGTGGCTGCGCTACATCAAGGCCAACGAAATGAAGGGCGTGCAGCTCTTTGCCGGAGCCAGCGCAAAAAAAGACCTCATGGACCCCTACAAGATAGCCGGCATACCGCGCTTCATCCTCGTGGGGAAAGACGGCAGGCTCCTTACCACCGACGCGCCGCGACCATCCTCGCCCGAAATTCGACCCCTCCTCAACGAGCACTTGAAGTAGGAAAGCTTTTTTGGGGAAGTTTTAAGAAGTTAGAGAAGCCATGAGCTTGATGAAGATAAAGCAAAAAATAAAGCGCTTGCTGCCGACGCTTCGCCTCGTTGCCGTTGCAGCTGTGGTAGCCGCACCCTGCGCCGGCCAAGCCGCAGCACCCGCACCGCTCCTGCCGGACAGCCTTGCCCCATCCGTGCAAAAAACCGTCATCCCCTTTGAGCTGTGCGAGGGGCACATCGTCATTCCCGTCAGGCTCAACGGCAGCGGCGCAGTGCTCCGCCTGCTCTTCGACACGGGCGCCGACGGCATGGCGCTTCGCCGCACCCTTGCCGACTCCCTCGGTCTGGAGCTTACCTACCGTCAGGAAGCCAGCGTGGTGGGCGGAAAGGTGCAGGTGCCCATCTCCGCCGCCAACACCGTGCACCTCACCGACAGCTTTGCGCTCGCCGGCCAGCCCATCGCCCTCTTCCCCACCATCAAGCGCGGGCTGGACGGCGTTATAGGGCTCAACCTTGCCGCAGCCCACGTTGTGAGCGTTGACTTCGACAAAAGGCAGCTCCGCCTCTCCGCCTTTGGCGCACCGCAGCGCGAAGAGGAGGCCATCGTTGTGCCGATAATCCGCCGGCGCGGGCTGGCGCTCCTACAGGGAACGCTCAACCTTGCGGGGAAAAAAGACGCTGTGGGCAATTTTATTTTTGATACGGGAGCCGCCTACCACCTCATTGCCTTTAGCCCCTTTGTGCGCAAAAACCGCCTACTCCTCACCGGCTTTCAGCCCGAGGGGCAGGCCTCTACGGTAAGCATGGGGCACGCCACGCCCGTATTCTACGGCAAAGCCCGCACCTTTTGCCTCACGCCCGGCGTAGCGTTTACCGGCATACCCGTAGCCCTGCAGGCCGGCAGCAGCGCCGGTAGCAGCGAGCACACCCCCGACGGCTCCATTGGGATACACCTCATCCGCCGCTTCAACTTCTCAATAGACCTGCACCGAAAAGAGCTACGGCTCTTCCCTCGCAATGTTGAGGATTAAAAGGCTCGCTATTGCTTTAATTTTTGGTTTGCACACCTCCCCTAATGAACACCGCACAATTCGACTCCCCTCGACTTCCCTCGATTTCCCTCGACTTCCCTCGATTTTCCTCGATTTTCCTCGACTTCCCTCGATTTTCCTCGACTTCCCCCGACCTCCCCCCGACCTCCCCCGACCTCCCTCGACCTCCCTCGACCTCCCTCGACTCCCAGCATTATAATCCCCAAACGTTCATTAGTTTAGAATGTAGCCATCCTAAAAATAATGAGCATTTTTCAGCTTTAGATTCCCAATGGATACCATTAGAGAACAACACTTTTAATTTTCTAATAACAAGGCTGCTACAGCGTATTAATTCGTCAAAACCAAGCATTTTTTCAGCGAATTAATGCGCTAATGAACATTTTGGCATTACTTTTTAGGAGTTGCGCAGCCCAATTGTTCAAAAAAATGTTGATAGCCATTCGCTAAAAATGGCGTGCAATCCAAAATAAGGCGCTACCTTTACCGTTGCTTTTGCTAAAAAACGCCTTTCATTTTCATCTATGGGTAATAGCTTACAGCCCCCTTTTTTCACCCCCCAAATGCCGCCTTGCGCCTTAAGCAGGGTTGGCCATGTAGGGGCGTCGTCCGGGCGCCCCACGGCTAACAGCACACACACAGTGCTCAACAAGTTACGTTAGCCGCTGCTCACTATTCACTATTCACTATACGTTATTCACTAATAAGGTACGTTATTCACTAATAATCGCGCAGGCGCGCAAAATATTTTTCAAAATTCATACATCTCCGCACCATGTTTTTTTTGCATGTGCGCGGTTTTTTTTGTCCCTCGCAGCCCTCTTTCTCTCACTCCCTGCCGCCGTCATTCCGACCGGAGTGCGCGAGGCACGAGCGCATGGAGCGGAGGAACCTCCCCGCAGACCGCCCTCCGCCGCAAGGGGCAGGGTGCTCTGCGAGAAGATTCCTCGCTCCGCTCGGAATGACGGCAGGGATGATAATTCTATACTACTAAATTCTACACCGATGAAAAAGGTAATGATTTCTTTATTTGCGCTACTGCTCCTGGCGGCGCAGGCGCAGGGCGCCGACAGACAGCTCCTGGCGGTGCTGGTGGTAGGGGTGGATAGCTGGATGTTTGGGGACGTAATTGCCCACATCGTGGGCGAGGAGCTCAAGCGCGGCAACCCCAACCTCGTGCCGGTAACGCGCGAAAAGTTTGTTCAGAACAAGCCCAAGGCGCTACGGCGGGCAAGCGGAGATGTGAACCTCTGCGAGCTTTACACGTGGGCGAATGCGCAGGGCTTGTCGCAGATATGCCTTGTAGAGGCAAAAAAGAGCGATACCGACGCTTTTTCCTTTACTAACGCTAAGCAGTCGTACTCGGCGCAGCGCATAGACGTTGCAGGCAACAGCCGGTCATGCGTTGCCGCTTTTGACTTCAACCGTTCCGGCGGCGCTACCGGCGAAATGGCTCCGGAGGAGCTGACGAAAGTGGCGTGGGAGGTAGTAGACCGTCTTCGGAGCAGCAGCTGCACGGCTCTTTCTCTCGCTAAGTGCTATTCGTTTGGGTCGGCTGATTTGCCGATGATTTTTGTAGAGGGGGCTCCTATCCTGCTTACCACGTAACCTATGCGGAAATTCAGGCATTTATAGCGGCGCTGAACAGCCGTACGGGTAAAAATTATCGGTTGCCTACGGAGGCGGAGTGGGAGTACGCAGCCCGCGGTGGCAAATACAACATGTACTTCAGCCACAAGTACAGCGGGAGCAACACTATGGACGATGTTGGGTGGTGCTATAATAACAGCCATGCCCCCCCCTATTCTCATGAGGTAGGGGAGAAAGCAGCGAATCTATTAGGAATTTACGACATGAGCGGGAACGTGTGGGAGTGCTGCCAGGATTGGTATGGCGAGAGTTTACCGAGAGGTACTAATCCTACAGGCCCTGACAATGGCTCTGAGCGCGTTGTACGCGGCTGCAGCTGGAACGAACGAGAAGCTGATTGCCACCTTACCACCCGCTACTCTCTCGGTACATACAGCCAGCCCCACATTGGCTTCCGCGTGGTTTTGCCGTAGCTACCTTGTGGCATTCGTCCTTTCGTGTAAGCTGACGAGCTTTGCCGAGACGTGGCTCCGCCACGTCTCGGCAAAGCGAGAAAAGATACCGCCGCAGGCGGCCGAAAAAAATTTTGAAAATCTCGGGGGTTCCCTGCCTCAAAAGCGGAGCTCGTAGCTACGCGCAAAAGCTCACCGCATAAGGAAAGCTCCTCTGTGCCTCTCTGTGAAGCCTCCGCATTTCCGCTGTGTAATAGTTTGCGCCAACGCTAAAAGCTAAGAGATAAGAGGCTTGCTTTGAAATTAATGAGCGCGAATTTTACGCTTTAAAACCTTATTTTTACCTCATTTTGTCAACAAAACAAGCTCGGTAGCCAGAAGATAGGCAACCAATACCAGCCTCATTGCCTCATTGTTCATTCGTAGCAAAATGAGGCAATGAGGTTTTCTCTGCCTCTTTCTTCTTTCAAAAGTATTTTTTTTGTTCACTTTTTTTGTTCAAAAATTTTTTACTGCAAATCAAAAAAAATACTATCTTTGCCTCGTTTGAATCATATAACAACCGCGTAGCATGAGCTACCCGCTCTATAAATATATAATACATGCGGGGTTTGCAGCAGCTTTTGCAAAATTTGCCTGCCCGTTTTTAAGGTTTCGGCTATCTTAAAACCTCTGCAAAGCTTACACCTGCACCGGCATAGGACGATTATATTTTATTTCAATTTTTTCATTACCGTTTCCAATACTATCTATTAACACTCTAAATTTAACATTTATGTCATCAACCATTTCAAGGAGAAAATTCCTCAAAACAGGCGCTACAGCTGCCCTCGGGCTGGCTGTTGTTCCCACCATTGTGCCCAACGTGGTGCTGGGCAAAAGCGCAGGGCACGTAGCCCCGAGCGACAAGCTCAACGTCTTGGGCGTAGGTATCGGCGGACGCGGATCCGGCGTGCTGAAAGCTATCGAAAGCCAGAACATCATTGGCCTTTGCGACGTGGACTGGAGGTATGCCGCCAAGACATTTGAGCGTTTTTCGGGGGCAAAAAAGTACTACGACTACCGAAAAATGTTCGACGAACTCGGCAAAAAAGCCGACGCCGTGGTAGTGGCCACCGCCGACCACACCCACGCCATTATCGCCTCCGAAGCAATGACGCTGGGCAAGCACGTGTACGTGGAAAAACCGCTGACGCATACGGTGTACGAATCGCGCCTGCTGACCAAGCTGGCCGCCAAGTACAAGGTGGCTACCCAAATGGGCAACCAGGGCGCTTCGGGGGACGGCGTGCGCCAAACCTGCGCATGGATTTGGAATGGCGAAATCGGCGAAATTAAGAAGGTGGAGGCCTTTACCGACCGTCCTATCTGGCCGCAAGGCCTGCCGGCGCCCGAAAAGGCGGACAAGCCGGCCAAAACGCTGAATTGGGATCTGTTCCTCGGCCCGGCAAAGTATCGCGCCTACAACTCCATCTACACGCCGTGGAACTGGCGCGGCTGGTGGGATTTCGGTACGGGCGCGCTGGGCGATATGGCCTGCCATATCCTGCATCCGGTGTTCAAAAGCCTGAAGCTGGGCTACCCGACAAAGGTACAGGGCAGCTCAACCTTGCTGCTGACCGACTGCGCACCGAACGCCCAAATGGTAAAAATAACCTTCCCGGCCCGCAGCAACATGCCGAAAGTGGCCATGCCCGAAGTGGACGTTTACTGGTACGACGGCGGTTTGCAGCCCACGCGCCCCGAAGGCGTGCCTGCCGGAAAAAACTTGAACGACGCCGGCGGCGGCGTAATTTTCCATGGAACAAAAGATACGCTTATTTGCGGTTGCTATGGAAAAGACCCGTGGCTGGTGTCCGGCCGTACGCCCAAAGCACCGGAGGTGCTGCGCAAAGTGGAGGGTGGCCACGAAATGGACTGGGTGCGAGCCTGCAAGGAGAGCGCCGATAGCCGCGTGGAAACAGCCTCTCCGTTTAGCGAAGCCGGACCGTTCAACGAAATGGTGGTGATGGGCGTGATAGCGGTACGCCTCCAAGCGCTCAACCAAGAGCTGCAATGGGACGGCGAAAACATGCAGTTTACAAACATCCCGGCCAACGCCACTATCAAAACCGTCATCAAAGACGGATTCAACATCACCGACGGCCACCCAACGTTTGACAAAACGTTCACCGAGCCGCAAAATGCAGCAGCGTTTGCCAACGAAATGATTAAGCACACCTACCGCAACGGATGGAAGCTACCGGCAATGCCGAATTAGCTAAGCTAAGAACTAAGAGCTATTATTCACTGTTCACTATTAATTATTCACTATTTAACTATTCTAAGACATGAAAAAGATTATTTTACTATCCGGCTGCATGGTAGCTGCGGGGATATTGGGTGCTTGCAGCGGTGGCGCAACGGCGCCGGCTTACGCTACGCTGGACAAACCGGCGGTTGACCTCGCTACTTTTCCGGTAGATGAGCAGGGCTACATCGTGCTCTTCGACGGGCAAACCTTCAACGGCTGGCGCGGCTACGGAAAAGACCACGTGCCGGGCAAGTGGGTGATTGAAGACAGCTGCATCAAGTTTAACGGCTCCGGCGGCGGAGAGGCGCAGGAGGCAGACGGCGGCGACCTTATCTTCAACCACAAGTTCAAAAACTTTGAGCTGCTGCTCGAGTGGAAAATCTCCAAGGGCGGAAACTCCGGCATCCTTTATCTGGCGCAGGAGGTAGAAACGAAGGACAAGGACGGCAAAACGAAGCTGGAGCCGATTTACATTTCGGCGCCCGAATTTCAGCTGCTGGACAACGAAAACCACCCCGACGCCAAGCTGGGCAAGGACAACAACCGGCAGGCGGCTTCGCTGTATGACATGATCCCGGCTGTGCCGCAAGCCGCAAAGCCCTTTGACGAGTGGAACGAAGCCAAGGTAATGGTGTATCAGGGGACGGTGGTGCACGGGCAAAACGGCGAAAATGTGCTGGAGTACCACCTGTGGACTCCCCAATGGACGGAAATGCTGCAGGCCAGCAAATTTAGCGAAAAAGCATGGCCGCTGGCGTTTGAATTGCTGAACAATTGCGGCGGCAAGGATCGTGAAGGCTACTTTGGGCTGCAAGACCACGGCAACGACATTTGGTTTCGCAACATTCGTATCAAATTGTTAGATTAGGAGTGGTGGAAACGAAGGAAAAACAGCTTAAAATCGGTATCATAGGCTTTGGGCGCATGGGGCAGCTATACGGCAAGGAACTCTTGAAGAATCCGCTGTGGAAAATAGCTTACGTGTGCGACACCGGTGTAGCTGCCCGCCAAGCCGCGGCGAGCATGGCGCCCGAAGCAACCGTTATTGCTGACGAAAACATTATATTTGCCGACCCAACGGTGGACGTCGTCGGGCTATTTGCCCTCGCAGACTCGCGCCCCGCGCAGCTGTACAAGGCGCTCAACTCCGGAAAGCACGTGCTGGCGGAAAAACCGGTGGCCGGAAACATCAAAACGGAGTGGGAAATAGCCGAGGCTGTTGCGCAATCGGATAGGATGGTGTCGGTCAACATGTTCAACCGCAACGCGTGGTACCATAAAATGGCCATCGACTTTATCCGCTCGGGAGAAATTGGGGAGCTGGCCATCATTCGGATTGCGCACATGACGCCCGGCCACATGCCGCAGGAAGGGCACGGCCCCGAAGGACCGTGCTTTCACGACTGCGGCATGCACTACGTGGATGTAGCCCGCTGGTATGCCGATAGCGAGTACGCCACCTATCACGCGCAGGGCGTCAGAATGTGGAGCTATACCGACCCGTGGTGGCTACAGGTGCACGGCACCTTCCTCAACGGAGTGGTGTTCGACATCACGCAAGGCTTTGTGTACGCCCACATGGCGCAGGTACAAACGCACAACTGCTACGTGGATGTAATTGGTACAAAGGGTATTGCAAGAATGACGTATGATTTCAAAACGGCAACGGTGGAGCTGCACGGCGTGCACAACACCATCAAAAAAACCGACGATTTCAACAACAAAAAAATTGATATTCTGGTAGATGTGTTTGCCAAATCGGTGCTGGCCGGAGAAAATTTAGGCTATCCCACCCTGAAGGATAGCGTGATTGCCTCCGACATGGCGTGGAAAATGTTTAACGACGCCGTTAGCAACGGCTCTCCCTGCATAGGACGCCCCGAAGAAATGGACGAAATCATGGCGCGTCGCCAAACGCTGACGCAGGGCTACGGGCTGCCGCTCAAAAATATTATCGAAGAGCAACGTAAAAAACAGCCAACGCTTTTTGACGCACAGCCAACGCTTTTTGGCGCACAGCCGGCGCAGCTTTGACGGATATGCACGGATTTTTTTCACCGAATTCTTAACTTTAAAAATTACAACAACAGCCATGAGAAATTTGATTTTAGCGTGTATTGCCGCATTGCAGCTGGCGTCCTGCGGCACTACGCCGGCAACCCGGCCGTCGCCTACAAAAGAAATCGCCCTGCAGCTTTACTCGCTGCGCGAAGATTTTGGCAACAGCTTCGACAGCACCATCGCAAAAGTGGCCGAAGCGGGCTACGCCGCAGTGGAGGCCGCCAGCTACGGCGGCGGAAAGTTTTACGGCAAAACGCCGGAAGAATTTAAGGCCGCCGTGGAGACCACAGGGATGAAAGTCCTCTCGTCGCACACCGCCAAGATGCTGTCGGAAGAGGAGCTGCGCAGCAAGGATTTTTCCGAATCGCTGGCGTGGTGGGACGAAACAATAGCCGCACATGCGGCGGCCGGCATGGAGTACATTGTGGCGCCGGCCATGCAAACGCCCCAAACTCTTGCCGACCTGCAAACGTACTGCGACTACTACAACGCCATCGGGCAAAAGTGTAAGGAAAAAGGCCTGTCGTTTGGCTACCACAACCACGCCTACGAATTTGCCAAAATCGAAGGCGTGGTGATGTACGACTACCTGCTGGAGCACACCAGCCCCGAGCTGGTCTTCTTCCAAATGGACGTGTACTGGACGGTCATAGGCAAGCGCAGCCCGGTGGAGTACTTCCAAAAGTACCCCGGACGCTTCACCTTGCTGCACATTAAGGACTACAAAGAGCTGGGGCAAAGCGGTATGGTGGGCTTCGACGCCATCTTTAACAACCTTGATGTAGCCGGCACAAAGCACCTGATTGTGGAGGTGGAGCAATACAATTATCCCCCCATCGAAAGCGTAAAAATCAGCTTGGATTACTTGCTGAATTGCCCGCTGGTGAAGTAGGCGGAATTTTTGAACTTTAAACAGGGTAGTGTCATACATTGTATGATGCTATATTTTCCCGGATTGACTTCGCTTCGATTGCTCGTAGGGCAATAATACCAATAGAAATTTGAAATGCGCCCGAATTACACAACTATTTTCTGATTTCGGAGCTTTTACAGTAGCAAAAGAGCAATTATTTTGTTGCTACAAACAAATCAATGACGAAATTTTGCCACCTTGTGATACCGCAGCACACTGACCCTGAGGCTACTCCACGTACAGCGCCAGCCCTTTGAGGTATTCGCCTTCGGGGTGGTAGATGCTTACGGGGTGGTCGGGCGGTTGGGCAAGGCGGTGGAGGATGCGCACGCTGCGCCGGCTGTCGAGGGCTGCCGAAAATACTGCGCTGCAAAGCTGCTCCCTGCTCACCACCTGCGAACAGCTGAAGGTGAAGATGACGCCACCCTGCGGCGCCTGCTTCAGCGCAAGGGCGTTGAGGCGGCGGTAAGCTTGCAGGGCGTTGCGGAGAGCGCCGGCGTGCTTGGCAAACGCGGGCGGGTCGAGCACCATCACGTCGTAGCCGCCGCCCGCGCTCTGCAGGAAGTCGAAGGCGTCGGCAACGTGCGCCTCGTGGGGGGCGTGGTCGCCAAAGTTGAGGGCAACGTTGCTACAGGCCTGCGCCACGGCGCGGGCGGAGCTGTCCACCGAGCATACGCGCGTAGCGCCGCCGCGCAGGGCGTAGGCGGAGAAGCCGCCGGTGTAGCAAAACAGGTTGAGCACGCTGCGCCCGCGGCAGTAGCGCTCCAGCAGGCTGCGGTTGTCGCGCTGGTCGAGGAAAAAGCCCGTTTTTTGTCCCCCCTCCCAGTCTATCTCAAACCGTATTCCGTTCTCCAGCGCAGGCTCCGGCTGCCTTTCGCCCCAGAGGTAGCCGTCGGCGGCGTTCAGGTTGGCCTTAAAGGGCACGGTTGCCGCGCTCTTGTCGTACACCGCCTTCAGGCTGTCGCCGCAAACGCTGCGCAGCGCCTGCGCAAGGTCGTGCCGCGCAAGGTACATGCCTGCGGTGTGCGCCTGTAGCACGGCGGTGGAGCCGTACACATCTACTATCAAACCCGGCAGCCCGTCGGCTTCGCCGTGCGCGAGGCGGTAGCAGGTGGTGGCGTCGGTGAGCACCGTTTTTTTGCGGAGGTCGCAGGCTTTTTGCAGGGCTTGCCGCCAAAAGTGGGCATTGATTTCCTGCGCCTCAAAGCTCAACATGCGCACGGCAATGCTGCCTACCTGCGCGTGCCCCACTCCCAGCGGCTGCCCCGAAGAGGAGCACACCTCCACCACATCGCCCTCCTCAGGGCGTCCGTCGGAGCGCTCTATCGCCCCCGAAAATACCCAGGGGTGGCGGCGCAGCAGCGGCTCTTCTTTTCCGGGCTTGAGAAAAATCTTTATCATGGAAATTTTGAATTTTGAATTCTAAATTTTGAATTGCGCAAAGCACGGATTGTAGCGCGTTAGCCTAATTCTAAATTTTGAATTTTGAATTCTAAATTTTGAATTGCGCAAAGCACGGATTGTCGTGCGTTAGCCTAATTCTAAATTCTAAATTTTGAATTGCGCAAAACACAGATTGTCGTGCGTTAGCCTAATTCAAAATTTAGAATTACTACCGGTGCGTTCGGTTGTTAATTATTTTAACAGAATAAAGATAATTGCTCTTTGACCTTTTGATGGACGTGAACTTCCGGTAGCGGACACAGTAAATCGCGTAACAGCGTTTTGTCGAAAACGGAAGCATTGATAATTTGTATTAAGTACTATGCAGCATTTAATTTTTACTATCATTACTGCCCAATAAAATCGGTCAAGTCCCGTAGGGACGGCACTTTATTAACCGTAGGCTTTAGCCTGCGGCAACGGCACGAGTAATCTCCCCTCTCGGTCAAGTCCCGCAGGGACGGCACTTTATTAACCGTAGGCTTTAGCCTGCGGTAACGGCACGAGTAATCTCCCCTCTCGGTCAAGTCCCGCAGGGATGGCACTTTATTAACCGTAGGCTTTAGCCTGCGGATTTAACCGGCAGACACGCTATGCTCTCGCGCTGTAGCCATTACCCTATCTCCATCCGTAGGCTAAAGCCTACGGTTAATAAAGTGCCGTCCCTGCGGGACTGTCCGTGTGGAGAGGGGATTACTTAGCTGCCGTAGGCTAAAGCCTACGGTTAATAAAGTGCCGTCCCTGCGGGACT
>JAISLN010000164.1 GCA_031290835.1 Prevotellaceae bacterium | reverse complement strand
TCGGCAACGGCAACCTCATTTTCCCGTATGGTAACAGGCTCGTGGGAGAGCGCCAGCACGCAGGATTTTTCGCACAGGGCGGGGCAAACCCTACCCGTGAACTCGGGAAAATCGTTGGTATCGGTCAGAATTTTGTACGCTTCGTGCCATTTCCCTTTGTAGAGCGCGTCCTGCCACTCGGGTTGGCGGTTGCCAAGCGGGCACGCCCAGTGGCAAAAGGGCACGCCGCAATCCATGCAGCGCGAGGCCTGCGTACGCCTATCCTCCGTGTTGAGCGTTTGCTCTACCTCCGCGTAGTCGCTTATGCGATCGGTGAGCGATCTGTAGCCCGCTTCCTTGCGGGCAATGCTTAAAAATGCTTTTGGATTTCCCATGTTTATACGTAAAATTTCAACCCGAAACCTGACCAAAAAAAATTCTGCCGATGAGATTTGGATTTTAAAACAGCGCAAAGGTAAAAATTTTTTGCGTTTAGATAAAGAAAAATGCCGACCAAGCGGCTTTTTCTTTTTTTGAGGCGCTGTACGAAGGGCGGAATTGAGTACTCCGCGCAGCGCTTTTTGCGCATAGACTTTGTTGAAGAGCTCCGGTTGCTTCGCTGCGCTCGGGTCAAAATTCAAAATTCACAAAAAAATGGTGATAAGTATTTTCCAAAAAATGTTGCACAATCCAAAATTTAGCGCTACTTTTGCCATTGGTTTGGACTAACGATTTTTCTTTTAATTTAAGGACAATAAATAATGCGCCCCTGCTCACTGCCTACAAATATCCTTTCGCATACCGTTCACTTACCATTTACGGGTGGAGGTGGCACAATTATTGGCAATAGGAACACACACACACACACACACACACACACACACACACACACACACACACCCACACACACACACACACACACACACACCCACACACACACATAGTTAGGGCAAAAAATTTTTTGCCCCTACGCGCGGGCGCGTATTATACAAAATATCGCTCAAATTTCATATATAGCCGCACCATGTTTTTTTGCATGGGCGGTTTTTTTGTCACCTCTTTGTCGTCATTACCCCACTCGCAGCCGTCATTACCCCACTCGCAGCCGTCATTACCCCACTCGCAGCCGTCATTACCCCACTCGCAGCCGTCATTACCCCACTCGCAGCCGTCATTCCGACCGGAGTGCGCGAGGCACGAGCGCACGGAGCGGAGGAATCTCCCCGCAGACCGCCCGCCGCCCACCGCCTGCCGTCACAGGGGGCAGGTGGGGTGCGGGGAGATTCCTCGCTTCGCTCGGAATGACGGCAGGGAAAAATGACGGCAGGGAAAGAATGAGGGCAGGAAAGAATGACGGCAGGGAAAAATGACGGCAGGGAAAAAATGACGGCAGGGAAAAAATGACGGCAGGAAGCGAATGACACGGCAGGGTTTACATAATCATAATAATCACGCAAATCAAAAAAAATCACAGCTCACAAAATTATTAATCAGCTAAAAAAAGTAGCAACAACAAAAATGAAAAAAACGATGATTTATTTACTCGCGCTGCTGCTCCTGGCGGCGCAGGCGCAGGGCGCCAGAGAGCCGCTGGCGGTGCTGGTGGTAGGGGTGGATAGCTGGCTGTATGGCGATGTTATCGCGCACATAGTGGGCGAGGAGCTCAAGCGCAGCAACTCCAACCTCGTGCCGGTAACGCGCGAAAAGTTTGTTCAGGACAAGCTCAAGGCGCTACGGCGGGCATCCGGCGAGATAAACCTCTGCGAGCTTCGCACGTGGGCAAACAGCCGGCAGCTGGCGCAGGTATGCCTTGTAGAGGCAAAAGCGGGTGACGGCTACAGCACTTTTTCCTTTAGCCACGATAAGCAGGCGTATTCGGCGCAGGTCATAAACGTTACAAGCAATAGCTTGTCGTGCCCTGCCGCTTTTGATTTCAACCGTAGCGGTGGCGGCGAAATGGCTCCGGCGGAGCTGACAAAGGTAGCGTGGGAGGTTGTAGGCAGGCTTCAGAGCAGCTGTAAGGTTTCTCAGCACCGCATCAAGTGCTTTGAAGGGGAGCCAAATATGGTATTTGTAGGAAAAGGCACGTTTGAGATGGGGTGTAAGGAAGGTCGGGACCTATATTGCTCTGTCTATAGTGCGGTACTGAGGTTGCATTCTGTTACGCTGACCAAAGATTTTTTGATAAGCGAAACGGAGATTACCCAAGGGGAATGGAGGGCTGTGATGGGCGATGAGCATTTTCCCCACCTAAATGGTGATTTTATTAGAGGTGACAGCCTGCCGATTTACGAAATGTCCGAGGTGAATTTGCAAAGCTACTTGAATAAGTTGAATGAGCTCGCGGGCATTACGGTCGATTCGTTAAAGTATCGTATACCGACGGAAGCAGAGTGGGAGTACGCGGCGCGGGGCGGTCACAAGCAGGAAAGCTTTGTATTTAGCGGGAGTGACGACTTTAATGAGGTGGCTACTTATCCGCTGGGTGCTGTCAAGAGGTTTAAACCGAATGGGCTGGGAATTTACGACATGACCGGCAACGCTGCTGAGTTGTGTTCGGACTACTATAGAAGTGATTACTATCAATTGGAGCCCCCAGGTGGGTGGATTAATCCTGAATGTCCACCACCACCGCCGAACTACAAGCCCGCGCAAGGTGAAAGATGGGCTAATTACCGCATAAATCGCGGAGGTTTCGCTGGTACGGACGCTTCGGAATGTTTTCGGGTTGTCATCCGTGAATGCAGCTCATTCTGCACGGGCATCCGCTTAATTTTGCCTTTGCCTTAGCCTTAACTTCTGCTGAAATTCAGTATTTTTGTGCACGCTAGCGAGCCGAAAGTTATGCTTCACGCGGCGTTATTCTGCGCGTTGACCTCGCTGATAAAGTCCGCTTCGCTCTGCTACCCATGAGGCCACGCGCGGCTGCCCCGAAAGGTAGGGCGTTCAGAAGACACGAAATTTTTCTGCCGAAAATTGAGCTGAAAAAGGAGGTGGCGAAAACCTCATTTTTACCTCATTTATCAAACAAAACTACCTCAGTAGCAAAAGTATATGATGCTGACAGTAACCTCATTACCTCATTGTTTGCTCGCAGCATAGCCCAATGAGGTTAAATGAGGTTGGGTGTAGGTGGCGTATTCCATGGCTACTGAGGCCGTTTTGTTTGATAAATTAGGTAAAAATGAGGTTGTTGAGGCAATTGATTTCGGCACAAATCAGCAGAAAAAAATTACGCAGGTCTGAACACCCTACCCGTAAGAATGCAAAGATGATGAGGAAGTTAGCCAAACTTCTTTGCTTAGCTTGATGGTATTGGGTCAACTACCTGCGGAAAGCCGCGCCTCCTCTTTACTCTGCCCGAAAGGCAGGACTTCGACGCTTGCGCATTGGCTACTTCCATAAATTGCTGACGTGCAAGGACGAAAAAGCTCCCGAAAAAAAATAAGCAAAAGTTTCTTAAAAATACTTTTACAACAAAAAAACACTTTGTATCTTTGCTGCCATCAAAATTAAAATCAACCAAAACTATGGAACTAAAAGCCAAGCTAACCCAGCTGCTCCCCCTGCAAACGGGCGAGGGACGAAACGGTCCCTGGAAAAAGCAAGACGTCATTGTGGAAACCGACGGACAGTACCCCAAAAAGGTGTGCTTTTCTATCTGGGGCGACAAAGTAAATCCCAACATCCTCGTTGTGGGCAACACGCTGAACGTTTCGTTTGACGTAGAAAGCCGCGAGTTCAACGGACGCTGGTACACCGACCTGCGCGTGTGGAAAATTGACCTCGTAGAAGAAGGCTCATCAGCACCACCGGCAGCAGCAGGCACAGCGCCGGGTCAACCTGCCGAAGCAACGCCGCCGCAAGAGTTTAGCGAGAGCGAAGAGGGCAAAGATGACTTGCCCTTCTAAAGGCTACCTAAAGCATCGGCTTCCGCTTCATCCGTAAGGCAAAAATCAGCAGCATGGCTACCGTAAATATGGCTCCGCCAACGTAGGCGGCGGCATGCGGTAGCGCAAATCCTTCGGGGGCAATAAGCAGGTAGGTAGCGCAAACCATCGTCATGAATACTGCCGGAATGAGCGTAATCCAGTAGAAGCGTTTTTGCCGTACAAAATACACGGTAATCGCCCACAGGGTACAGGCTGCAAGGGTTTGGTTGCTCCACGCAAAGTATCGCCAAATGACGTCGAAGTTGATTTGCAGGAGCAAAAGCACAAGGCAAAAAATAGGAATGGTAATGTAGAGCCTGTTTTTGATGCTGCGCTGCTCAACGCCCGCAATGTCCGCTACAATAAGCCGCGCGGAGCGCAAGGCCGTATCTCCGGAGGTGATGGGCGCCACCACCACGCCAAGTAGGGCGAGCAATCCGCCTATGCGCCCCATCCACGAGTTCACAATGGCGTCAACCACGGGTGCGGCGTTGTTGCCATGCTCCGCCAAAAACTGCTGCAACCCTCCCACCGACCCGAAGAAGCTTGCGGCAGCGGCAGCCCACGTTAGCGCCATAAGCCCTTCGGCAATCATGGAGCCGAAAAAAATTCTCCGCCCCAGCTTTTCGCTCTTTATGCACCGCGCCATGAGGGGCGACTGCGTGGCGTGAAACCCCGATATGGCGCCGCAGGCAATGGAAATAAACAGGAGCGGAAAAATGGGGTACTGCCCGGCGTCGGGGCGCATGTTGCCTACACCTTGCGTAATTTCGGGGATAGCCGGATGGTAGTAAAGCAGCGAAATCAGCACGCCCGCCGCCATGAAGATTAGCGCAGCCCCAAAAACGGGGTAAATACGCCCGATGAGCTTGTCGATGGGGAGAAGCGTAGCCAGCAGGTAGTAGCTGAAAATAGCCGCTATCCAGAACGCGGAGGTCATAAAATCGGGCGTGAAGCCGGCAAGCAAATCGGCAGGCCCCGCAATGAACACCGCCCCCACCTGTAGCATGAGCAGCACCGTAAACACCCGAATAGCCTGCCTAAAAGGCTTGCCCATGTAGCGCCCCACGGTTTCCGGCAGGCTTTCGCCGCCGTGCCGTATGGAGAGCATCCCCGCGCAGTAGTCGTGCACCGCGCCGCCAAAAATGCACCCGAACACAATCCACAAAAAAGCCGAAGCTCCGTACACCGCGCCCATAATAGCGCCAAATATAGGCCCCAGCCCGGCAATGTTGAGGAGCTGTATAAAGAAAATTTTCCACCACGGCAGCGGAACGTAGTCCACGCCGTCGTAGCGCGTCTGTACGGGCGTGGGGCGGCTGGCGTCCACACCAAAAATGCGCTCTACCACAGCGCCGTAAACCAAGTAACCCGCAACCAAAAGAATTGCGCAAACAATGAAGCTGTACATTACTCAAAATTAAAAATTTAAATGCGGCGGCATAGCACAACAAAAATAGCTATATTTGCCGCAACAAAATTAAACATTTTTTGCTATGATAATTGACCATTTGACGAACGCGAAAAAATATTTTTCGCTAAACCCGCGCTTCGAAAAGGCGTTTGAATTTCTCATCAACAACGATTTGAGCAAGCTGGAGGAGCGCAAGTACGAAATTGACGGCGCCGAAGTTTACGCAACGTTCATGGTGCGCCAGGGGCTTGCGCCGGAGGCAGCCCGGCATGAGGCGCACGACCGCTACATTGATATACAGGTCTGCGTTGGCGGCAGGGAAGCTTTTGGGTGGAGCCACCGCCCCGACTGCAAAAACGTTAAGGAGGCGTACAACCCCGAAAAAGATATCATTTTCTACGCCGACAAGCCGGACACCTGCGTGGAAATAAAGCCCGGACAATTTGCCGTTTTCTTCCCCGAAGATGCGCACGCCCCGCTGATTGGCAACGGCGAAATAAAAAAGGTGGTGGTAAAGGTGCTCGCCAACTTGGCGTAGAAGCGCCGCATCACTGCCACTCAAAGACTGCAAAAACCATGCGTATAGACGTTCTCACAGTACTCCCCGAGCTGCTCCGCAGCCCCTTTGAGCACTCCATCATCAAGCGGGCACAGGCAAAGGGAGTGGTGGAAATATGCGTGCACAACATCCGCGACTACACCACCGACAAGCACCGCAGCGTAGATGACTACTCATTTGGCGGCGACGCCGGAATGGTGCTGAAAATTGAGCCCGTTTTTGTGCTGATAGAAAAGCTCAAAGCCGAGCGCACGTACGACGAAATTATCTTCATGACGCCCGACGGAGAACGCTACAATCAGCATATTGCCAACAACTTATCAACAAAAACAAACATCCTCCTTCTATGCGGCCACTACAAGGGCGTTGACCACAGAGTGCGCGAACACCTCATTACGCGCGAGCTCTCGGTGGGCGATTACGTGCTCACCGGCGGCGAGCTGGCGGCTGCCGTTGTGACGGACAGCGTGGTGCGCTTGCTGCCGGGCGCTATCTCCAACGAAACGTCGGCGCTAAGCGACTCCTTTCAGGACAACCTGCTCTCGGCGCCGGTGTACACGCGACCGGCGGAGTTTAACGGCTGGAAAGTGCCGGAAGTGCTGCTGTCGGGCAACTTTGGGGAGATTGCAAAGTGGCAGGAAGAGCAAGCGCTGGAGCGTACAGCACGCCTGCGCCCCGATTTGCTCAACAAACGCTGCGAATAGCCAAGCCCCAATCTGTGATAGTATGCAGCTAACAACCAAATATTTACAGATGCAAGGAGGGGCAGTAAATATAAATTCTCTATTTTTCGTATTATTTATGCAAATGCGCGCTCATGCCAATATAAAAATAGCGTATTATTGTACCGTAATTCAACACTAACAAAGAGTATTTTTATACGAGTATTTATGGCAACGAAGACGAAAGTAACGAAATCGGCTCAAAAGAAAAACATAACAACAGCAAAATCAACGGCTAAAACCGCCAAGCCTGCGGCGAAAAAAACGGCAAAGGCAACCCCCGCAAAAAAGAGCACCGCTAAGCCCGCTACGACAAAAGCAACCACCAAGAAAGTAGCAACCTCCGCTAAGCCTAAACCTAAGACGGGTGCGGCAAAGGTTGCAAAACCCATGGTGAAAAAAAACATAGCCGCAAAAAAAACCGCGCCCCCCAAGAAAGCTGTAAAACCTGCTGCAAAAAAGAGCGCCCCTATTAAGGTTCTGGCTACCAAAAAAGCGGCGGCGTCTCCCAAAACCGTAAAGCCTGCCGCTAAAAAGAGCATCGCTACCAAACCGGCTGCAAAACCGGCTGCAAAGACGCCAGCAAAACCGGCAGCAAAGACGCCCGCAAAATCGGCAGCAAAAACGCCAGCAAAGGCTGTACCTGTAGCCAAAACACCCGCAAAACCGGCTGTAAAAAAAGCCGCTACGCCACCTGCAAAGAAAGTTGAGGCAAGCAAAACGAATAAGTCAAAGGAGGCGTCGGCAAAAAAAATTGAGCCTCCAAAAAATCAGCCTAAATCCTCTAAATCCGAAGCAAAGAATATCCCGCCTGCAGCACAGCAAGCTCAGGCTACGCCTGAGCAAGAAAAGCGCAACCTGCCACGAATTGGGGTAGGTGTTGGCAAGCGGCGCGTAGTGGTAAGCTTCAAAAATTTATCGCCGGAGCTGCTGGAGCTGCTTAAGCAAAGATATCCGACCGGCTGGGGCGACTACGTGATAAAAGTCAACAAAAGCGAAACGGATTTCTTTCACGCCGTAATGCTCGAAACCGACGATGCCAGCTACCTCGTTAAAGTTGACGTGAAAATAGACGCCCCCCCCAAAGACGATGACGATATTCTGGACAGCGTTATCAGCCACGTTGTGGAAGGCGGCAGCGACGTCATTGCAGCCGACGGCGACGTTGACGATGCAATAGTTGACGACGACAGCGGCAGCGCCGACGACGATAGCCTATAGCGGAAAAAGCGAAAAAGAAGCGGCAATCTTTTTTATTGCTCAAAAAAATTGTACTTTTGTGACCTTTTTCGGGGTGTAGCGTAGCCCGGTATCGCGCCTGCTTTGGGAGCAGGAGGTCGTCGGTTCAAATCCGGCCACCCCGACAAAAAAACATATCAATGTCCATAACAAATAACAATAAGTACGAGCCGCGTATTGCGTGCTACAACCCCTTTTTCTTTTCGCAGGCTGCGTAGCTAATTACAATGCAGAATAAAATTGTGCGGTTCAAGAGTTTTTATTGTTTTTTGATGTTTACAGTATTCTTCACCTTTCAGGGTATTACGACGGCATCCACGATGCTCGTGTCGTTTGGCATAGCCTATCAAATAATCGACCAAATCAAACCCTATCACGTGCAGGAGGCGCCGCCATCCCAGCCGTCACCGCTAAAGCGTATTTACACATTTCCCTACCTTATCTGCTTCATGCCGTGTCGGCACTTCTTTAGCGCCGCCGGAAGTGTGCGATTGAAGCTGAAATGCCAATAAAAGAATGACGACCAAAATTTTATTGTAGCCCCTTAGGGTAGCTCCGGCTACGCAAAATCTTCGCTTTTTTTGATGTCCTTTATGCGCAGCTGGAGCGTTGTGACGCCGCGGTACGCGTTTTCGGTAATGGAGTAGCACACGTCAACGGGTTTTCCGCTCACGATGTAGTCGAAAAAGTGCGCCTGATTGAAGGCGATGGCGGGGAAGGGCTTGTAGGGAGCGTTTTCCTGTATGAGCTCGAGCTTGATGTGCTCGCTATCGGCGCCCACAAGCCGCATGTTGCCGTAGCCGTAGGCGCGCCGCGTCAGGAACACGGGCGACATGTTGCCGGGGCCAAACGGCTGAAGCTGCTTGAGAATACGGTAGAATTTCGGTGTTATCTCCGCAAAGTTTATCTCCGCATCAATATCCACCTGCGGAATGAGCATATCGGGCGAAATCATGCTGTGGGCTACCTCCTCAAATCGGCTGATGAACGGCTCCACGTTTTCGGCTTTCATGCTAAGCCCCGCCGCGTACATGTGGCCGCCGTAGCTGGCGAGGAGGTCGGCGCAGGCTTCTATGGCTTGGTAGAGGTCGAAGCCCGGAATGCTGCGCGCAGAGCCGGTGGCCATGCCGTTGCTTTCCGTGAGCACAATGGTGGGGCGGTAAAACGTTTCAACGAGCCGCGAGGCTACAATGCCCACCACGCCCTTGAGCCATTCGGGGTTGTAGAGCACGATGGTTTTTTTGGCTTGCAGCTGCGGGTCTTGCCGAACGATGTTGATGGACTCCAGCGTAATGCTGCGGTCAACGTTTTTGCGGTCGTTGTTCTGGTCGTTGATGATGTTGCCCATTTCGTCCGCCACCTCGTCGGTTTCGGCGGTGAGCAGGTCCACCGCCGTTTTGC
>JAISLN010000163.1 GCA_031290835.1 Prevotellaceae bacterium | reverse complement strand
CGGTTTGGCGGCGCGGAGCCCAAGCAATTTTTGCTGCTCAACGGCAAGCCGATTCTGGTGCACGCCATGGAGCGGTTTTTTGCCTGCGACAGCGCTATCCGCATGGTGCTGGCGCTGCCCGAAGAGGCTATGGAGCGCTGGCGCTCCACTGCGCAGCGCTACGCCGCCGCCATTCCCCACACGCTTGCAGCGGGCGGCGCCACCCGCTTTCACTCGGTGCGGAACGCGCTGAAGACCATTAGCGGCGATGGGCTGGTGGCAGTTCACGACGGCGTTCGCCCGCTGGTTAGCCGCGCCACCATTGCCGCCTGCTTTGAGGCAGCCGAGCGCACGGGCGCCGCCGTTCCGGTAACGCCGCTCGCCGACTCCATCCGGCAGCTGAAGCCCGGAGGAGCAAGCGCGGCGGTGAAAAGGGAGGATTTTTGCGCCGTGCAAACGCCTCAAGCGTTCCGGCTCAGCGTGCTGCGCAAGGCATACGAGCAGGATTTCTGCGACGATTTTACCGACGACGCCGCTGTGGTAGAGCGCGCAGGCTACACGGTGACGCTGGTTGCGGGGAATCCCGAAAATATAAAAATTACAAAACCGATGGATTTGGCGCTGGCGCGGGAAATTTTGAATTCTAAATTTTGAATTAGGCTTACGCATGATATTTAGCGCTTGGCGCAATTCAAAATTTCCTCTGTCCCTGCGGGTAGGGTGCTCAAAAGGGGCGAAATTGTTCTTCCTAAAATTAGCTCGAAAAAAGATGAAAATGAGGTTGTTGAATCAATTAATTTTGGCAAAAATCGGCATAAAAAAAATTACGCAGGTCTGAACACCCTACCCTACGGGATGCGGAAAACGCCGCGTAACGACGCTTCTACCGAGAGATGCATCCCTACGGGATGCGGAAAACGCCGCGTAACGACGTTTCTACCGAGAGTTGCATCCCTACGGGATGCGGAAAACGCCGTATAACGACGTTTCTACCGAGAGAGGCATCCCTACGGGATGCGGAAAACGCCGCGTAACGACGCTTCTACCGAGAGTTGCATCCCTACGGGATGCGGAGGATGCCGCGTAACAATTTATTTAATTGAATATCAAAAATAAAACTCTTAACTTAAATGACGTTGGGCTAAAGCCTACGGTTAATAAAGCGTCGTCCCTGCGGGACTTGACCGGCTTTGCCGGGCAGTAGGGGTAGCAAGAATCGAAATTCTGCATAGTACGTACAGATAATTAATCATCAAATAAATAAAAATACGGCCGGCTTTTTGCTGGTCGGTAGTGAAAAAACCAAAAGCTATTTTTTGGCATTAGTAGTGAAAAGGTATGAAGGAAAAATTTAAGTTTATCGACCTATTTTGTGGGTTGGGCGGATTTCACGTGGCGCTCTCGAAGCTGGGCGGCACGTGCGTTTTTGCGTCGGACATTGACGCCGATTGCAGGCAAGTATATAAGGATAATTTTGGGCTGGAGCCTCGCGGCGATATTACCAAAGTGGACGAAAAGGATATTCCTGCGCACGACGTGCTCTGCGCCGGGTTTCCCTGTCAAGCTTTTTCCAAAGCCGGCAAGCGCGAGGGCATGACCGACCCGCGCGGCACCCTCTTTTTTGACGTTATCCGCATCGTGCAGCACCATAAGCCCTCGTACCTCATGCTCGAAAACGTGCGCAACCTTGTAGGGCACGACGACGGCAACACGTGGCGCGTGGTAAAAGAGAACTTGCGCACGCTGGGCTACGTCTTTCCCGACGAGCCGATTATCTTTAGCCCGCACATGCTGGGCATCCCGCAGTTTCGCGAGCGCGTGTTCATCCTGTGCCAACGAAAGGATGTAGCGCGGCGCAACCTGCAAATCAAAAAGCCGCTCCAAAAGCCGGAATGCCACGCCGAGCAAATCCTCCTGAACGACAGCGACCAAACGCCCGATATTTCGCGCTACACGCTATCCAACAACGAGCTGAGGGTGCTGGACTTGTGGAACGAATTTATTCAGGGCATCAAACCGCCGCTGCCCACTTTCCCCGTGTGGACGGAGGAGTTCAGGGCGGACAACCGCTGCGTCAGCCTCGACAACCTGCCCGCGTGGAAGCGCAACATCATCCTGCACAACCGTGCGCTGTACGAGCAAAACAAAAAATTTATAGACGCATGGCTGAAAAAGTGCGCCAAGTGCAGCGTATTTGCCGGCTCTAAGGCAAAGCTGGAGTGGCAATCGGGCGAAAAGGCAAAGCCGGATATGTGGGAAAATATTTTGCAGTTTCGGCCGTCCGGCATACGGGTCAAGCGGCCTACCTACTTTCCGGCACTGGTGGCCATCACGCAAACGTCCATCGTGGGGAAGCTGCGCCGCCGCCTCACGCCGCGCGAAACGGCGCGACTGCAAAGCTTTCCCGACTCCTACAAGCTGCACCCCAACGACCGTATAGCCTACCGGCAGCTGGGTAACTCGGTGAACGTAGAGGTGGTGCAGTTTTTTGCGCGTCAGCTGCTGAAAAGCGTGGCGTAGAAAAAATCACCATAAATGGGGATTGCACAGCTGGAATTAAATTCTGAATTTTGAATTTTGAATTGAATGTCGCAAGCTGCGGACGTGCAACCTGCAACCTTTACCTTTAACCCCAAAATTTAAACGACAATGCGTTTATCCAACCTCTCCAGCGGTGAAAAAGGCGTCATCTGCAAGGTGCTTGGGCGCGGCGCTTTTCGCAAGCGCATCACCGAAATGGGCTTTGTGAAAGGCAAGGTGGTGCTGGTGGTAAAGAACGCCCCGCTCAAAGACCCCATCGAGTACTCCATCATGGATTACGCCGTGTCGCTGCGCCGCAACGAGGCAAGCATGGTTGAGGTGATGACGGAGGAGGAGGCAAAAAAGTTCAACCTTGCCGTTTCCACCACCGCAACCATAGAGGAGGCGCTGCTGGAAACCGCCAAAATTGCCGGAAAGGTGATTAACGTGGCCTTTGTGGGCAACCCCAACACCGGCAAAACTTCGCTCTTTAATCAGCTGTCGGGGGCGCACGAGCACGTGGGCAACTACTCCGGCGTAACGGTGGAGCTCAAAAAGGCGCAGGTAAAGCTCGACGGCTACACCATCAACCTCGTTGATTTGCCCGGCACGTACTCCCTCACCGCCTACTCCCCCGAAGAGGTGTACGTGCGCAAGTACATTGCCGAAGAAATGCCCGACGTCATCGTCAACGTGGTTGACGCCACCAACCTTGAGCGCAACCTCTACCTCACCACGCAGCTTATTGACATGGACGTGAAGGTGGTCATGGCGCTCAACATGTACGACGAGCTCACGCTGCACAACGACCAGCTGGACCACGAGGCGCTGGGCAAAATGCTCGGCATACCCATGGCGCCCACCGTAGGATCGCGCGGAAGGGGCGTGAAAGATTTGCTGCAGGCCGCCATTAAAGCCTACGAGGAAATATACGCCGTGCAAAAACCCTCGACGGTGCACCACCACCACATCCACATCTACTACGGCGCAGAGGTGGAGGCGGCAATTGCCGACCTGCAACGGCTCATGCGCATCTCGCAAAACGCCGACCTCTTTTACCGCTACTCCACCCGGTTTCTTGCCATTAAGCTCATCGAAAAGGACGCGCTCATGACCGAGCTGGTGCGCAAGGAGTGCGCCAACGCCGACGAAATTCTGGCGGCAGCCCAAAAGCACGTCGCCAAGCTCGAGGAGGAGTTTAAGGAGGACAGCGAAACGATTATCTCCGACGCAAAGTACGGATTTGTGGCCGGCGCGCTAAAGGAAACGTTCCGATACGGAAAGCAAAACCGGCACAGCCACACCAAAAAAATCGACAACGTCATCACCGGCAAAATTCTTGGCTTTCCCATCTTTTTGCTGTTCATGTGGGTCATGTTTTACACCACCTTTGCGCTGGGCAGCTACCCCATGGAGTGGATAAGCAGCGGGGTGGAGGCGCTGTCGGGCTGGCTGTCGGGCGTCATGCCCGATTCGCTCTTCAAGGAGCTGCTGATAGACGGCGCGATAACCGGCGTGGGCAGCGTGATTGCCTTTTTGCCCAACATTCTCATCCTGTTTTTTTTCATCTCGCTCTTTGAGGACACGGGCTACATGGCGCGCGCCGTCTTCATCACCGACAAGCTCATGCACACCATTGGGCTGCACGGCAAATCGTTCATTCCGCTCGTCATGGGCTTTGGCTGCAACGTGCCCGCCATCATGGCTACGCGCACCATCGAAAACCGCACGCAGCGCACGCTTACCATGCTCATTGTGCCCTTCATGTCGTGCAGCGCACGGCTGCCGGTGTACATTTTGTTTATCGGCGCCTTTTTTCCGCACCACGCGGGCACCGTGCTGTTCCTCATTTACCTCGCCGGAATAGGCTTTGGCATTCTCTCGGCGCTGTTTTTTAGCAAAATGGTTTTTAAGGACAAGGGTCAACCCTTCGTCATGGAGCTGCCGCCCTACCGCGTGCCCACGCTCAAGAGCATCATTCGCCACATGTGGCACAAAGGCTCGCAGTACGTCCGGCAGATGGGCGGCATTATCCTCATTGCCGCCATTGTGATTTGGGCGCTCAACACGTTTCCGCTCAACAGCGCACGGCTTCGGCCGTTTGACGAGCAAGCCGCCGCCGTAAAGGAGCACTACGCCGCCGCGCTTGCGCAACGCGCCGCCGACAGCGCAACGCTGGCCGCAGCCATGGAAAAACGCCTGCACGACATTGCCGCAGCGCGGAGCAACGCGCAGCACGAGTACTCGTACCTCGGGCAGCTGGGGCACGCCATAGAGCCTGTCATGCGTCCGCTGGGCTTTGACTGGAAAATGAGCGTGAGCCTGCTCACCGGCGTTGTTGCCAAGGAAACGGTGGTGAGCACCCTCGGCATCATTTACCAAGCCGACAGCAACGACAACGAGGACGAGGGCAGCACGGCGCAGCTCAAGCAGCGCCTGCGCGACGAGCGCTACCACAGCGGCGCAAAGGCGGGGACGCCGGTCTTTTCCGGCGTAACCGCGCTGGCCTTTCTCGTTTTCATTCTTCTCTACCTGCCCTGCATTGCCGCCATTGCCGCCATTCGCCGCGAATCGGGCAGCCGCTGGATTTCGGCCTTTGCCATCATCTACACCACCCTTGTGGCGTGGCTGGCGGCGTTTGCCATACAGCACATCGGCTCGTGGCTGGCGTAGAAAAAAATTCTCCCTCCCCTTATCGGTCGCTTTTGGGGGAAGGTATTTTAAAGCAACACGTCGGTACTTCGCTTGGCGAAATACCGACGTGCTTGGCGTTTACGCAGGTGCGCTTGCTACGACGCGCTACGCGGACGCTGCGCTCTTCATTTGCTCTCCTTGATGGCGGCGTGCGCTGCGGCAAGCCGCGCAATGGGCACGCGAAACGGCGAGCAGCTTACGTAGTTGAGCCCTATGTGGTGGCAAAACTCCACCGAACTTGGCTCCCCGCCGTGCTCCCCGCAAATGCCCACCTTCAGGTTGGGCCGCACCGAGCGCCCCTTTACCGTTGCCGTCCCTACCAGCTGCCCTACGCCCGTTTGGTCGAGAATTTGGAAAGGGTCGTTTTTTAGGATGCCCTTTTCTAAGTAAACGGGCAGGAACTTGCCGACGTCGTCGCGCGAAAAGCCAAACGTCATTTGCGTAAGGTCGTTGGTGCCGAACGAGAAAAATTCGGCGTAGCCGGCAACCTTTTCCGCCGTGAGCGCTGCGCGCGGCACCTCTATCATGGTGCCTATCTTGAAGTCAATTCTGTCGTTTACTTCGGCAAATACTTTTTCGGCCGTTGAGCGGATGACGTCCGCCTGCAGCTTCATTTCGTTCTGGGTGCAGGTGAGCGGCACCATTACTTCGGGGATGGCCTGTATGCCTTTTTTCTTCAGGTTGAGCGTTGCCTCGATGATGGCGCGGGTTTGCATTTCGGTAATTTCGGGGTAGGTGTTGCCCAATCGGCAGCCGCGATGCCCCAGCATGGGGTTTACCTCGCTCAGCGCCTCAACGCGCTCCTGCACCTCCTGCAGCGAAATGCCCATGAGCTTTGCCATTTCCTCCTGCCCCTTTTGGTCGTGGGGCACAAATTCGTGCAGCGGCGGGTCGAGCAGGCGCACGGTAACGGGCAGCCCCTGCATTGCCTCAAAAATTCCCTCAAAGTCCTTGCGCTGTAGCGGCAGCAGCTTGGCGAGGGCTTTGCGGCGTCCCTCCTCGTTTTTGGCTAAAATCATTTCGCGCATGGGCCATATTTTATCGCCCTCAAAAAACATGTGCTCGGTGCGGCACAGGCCAATTCCCTGCGCTCCGAACTTTCGCGCCACGGTGGCGTCGTGCGGCGTGTCGGCGTTGGTGCGCACCTGCAGGCGGGCGAACTTGTCGGCAAGCGCCATGAGCGAGGCAAAGTCGCCGCTCAGCTCGGCGGCGGTGGTCTCCACCTTGCCCGGGTAAACGTTGCCCGTAGAGCCGTTGAGCGAAATCCAGTCGCCCTCCCTGAGGGTTGTGTCGCCGGCCTTCACCGTGCGCGACTTGTAGTCGATGGTGAGCGAGCCCGCCCCCGACACGCAGCACTTGCCCATGCCGCGCGCTACCACCGCAGCGTGCGACGTCATGCCGCCCCGCGAGGTGAGGATGCCTTCCGCCACGTTCATCCCCTTGAGGTCTTCGGGCGAAGTTTCCACGCGCACCAGAATAGTTTTTTTGCCTTGCTCGTGCCACGCCTCCGCGTCTTCGGCAAAAAACACGATTTGCCCCGTAGCTGCGCCGGGCGAAGCCGGCAAGCCTTTGGCGATGGATTTTGCCTTGGCAAGCGCCTCTTTTTTGAACACGGGGTGCAGCAGCTCGTCCAACTTTTCGGGCTCGCAGCGCAGCACCGCCTCCTGCTCGTTGATCATGCCCTCCTTGAGCATGTCGTTGGCAATTTTTATCATGGCGCCGCCCGTGCGCTTGCCGTTGCGCGTTTGCAGCATCCAGAGCTTTTTGTCCTGTATGGTAAACTCAATGTCCTGCATGTCGCGGTTGTGCTGCTCCAGATTTTGCTGAATGTTGAAGAGCTCGCGGTACACCGCCGGCATGGTTTCCTGCAGCGACGGGTACTTTGCGCTACGCTCAACCTCGGTGATACCCTGCGATTCCGCCCAGCGCTTGGAGCCTTCGATGGTGATTTGCTGCGGCGTGCGTATTCCCGCCACCACGTCTTCGCCCTGCGCGTTGATGAGGTACTCGCCGTTGAAGATGGCTTCGCCGGTGGCGGCGTCGCGCGTAAAGGCCACGCCCGTGGCCGAGTCGCTGCCCATGTTGCCGAATACCATTGCCTGCACGTTCACCGCCGTGCCCCACTCTTCGGGGATTTTGTTCAGGCGGCGGTAGAGGATGGCGCGATCGTTCATCCAGCTGTTGAACACCGCCGTTACCGCGCCCCACAGCTGCTCCCACGGGTTTACGGGGAAATCTTTTCCCGTGCTCTTTTTCACCGCCTCCTTAAATTTCGCCACCAGCTCCTTCAGGTCGTCGGTGGTGAGGTCGGTGTCGAGCTGCACGCCGCGCGAGGTTTTCATGTGGTCAATAATTTTTTCAAACGGGTCTTCGTCGTCCTTGCTTTCGGGCTTCATGCCCAGCACCACGTCGCCGTACATCTGCACAAATCGGCGGTAGGAGTCCCACGCAAAGCGGGGGTTGCTGCTTTTTTGGGCGAGCGTTTCCACCGCCTCGTCGTTCAGGCCGAGGTTGAGGATGGTGTCCATCATGCCGGGCATGGAGGCGCGCGCGCCGGAGCGCACCGAAACCAAGAGCGGGTTGGCGTTGTCGCCAAATAGGGGACCGGCAACTGCCGCCTCTATTTGCTTCATGGCCACCTCCACTTCGGGCTGAATCATCTTCACCACCGAATCTTGCCCCATCTTGTAGTAGGCGTTGCAGACTTCCGTTGTGATGGTAAATCCCGGAGGAACGGGCATTCCGATGAGGTTCATTTCTGCGAGGTTGGCGCCCTTGCCGCCCAGCAGCTCCCGCATTTTACCGTTACCTTCGGCGGTTTTGTTGCCGAAAAAATATACATGTTTGGCTTGTGACATAGCTGAAAAGAATTTT
>JAISLN010000162.1 GCA_031290835.1 Prevotellaceae bacterium | reverse complement strand
TTGATAGCTTCTCCCTGCAAATGATATCGCTACGCAACATCAACAAAACCTACCACAACGGCGCACCGCTGCACGTGCTCAAGGGCATAGACCTGAGCATTGAGCGGGGCGAATTTGTGTCTATTATGGGCGCGTCCGGCTCCGGAAAATCTACCCTGCTCAACATCCTCGGCATCCTCGATACCTACGATACGGGCGACTTCTACCTCAACGGTACGCTGATAAAAAACCTGAGCGAAACGCGCGCCGCCGGGCTGCGCAACCGCATGATAGGGTTTGTGTTTCAATCGTTCAACCTCATCTCCTTCAAGAACGCAATGGAAAACGTAGCGCTTCCCCTGTTTTACCAAGGCGTGAGCCGCAAAAAGCGCAACCAACAGGCGCTGGAGTACCTCGACCGGATGGGGCTGCGCGATTGGGCAAAGCATACGCCAAACGAGCTGTCGGGCGGGCAAAAGCAGCGGGTGGCCATTGCGCGGGCGCTCATTGCGCGACCGCAAATTATTCTGGCCGACGAGCCTACCGGCGCACTCGACAGCCAAACCTCGCGCGAGGTGATGCAAATACTCAAAGATATAAACAAGAATGACCGCATGACCATGATTATCGTTACCCACGAACGCGCCGTAGCCGACGCCACCAACAAAATTATCCGCCTCAAAGATGGCGTGATTGAAGAAATAATCTCGAAGAGCTAAGAGCTGGCTTGCGCCGGATAGCTCTTAGTCCTTAACTCTTAGCTCCATGTTCGACCTCGACCTTTGGCAGGAAATATTTAACACCATACGCACCAACAAGCTGCGGACGTTTCTCACCGGTTTTTCGGTGGCGTGGGGGATTTTTATGCTCATCATCCTGCTGTCGGCCGGCAACGGGCTGAAGAACGGCGTAATGTCCAACTTTGCCGGACGCGCCACCAACACCATGGAGGTTTGGGGCGGGCGCATATCCATTCCCTACAAGGGGCTCCCCATGGGGCGCAGAATCCGGCTCGACAACAAAGATTTGGAGCTGGTGAGTACGCGCATACCCAACGCCGACAACGTAGGCGCCGACTTGTGGAAAGGCGGCGTAGTTACTTTCCGCAACGAATTTACCTCCTGCCAAATGCGCGGCGTACACCCAAGCTTGCAGCTGCTTGACAACATCGACGTGCTGCCCGGCGGACGATTTATCAACGACGTGGACATACGCGAACGGCGAAAAGTGGCGCTCATCAACGAGCGCCTGAAAACGGTGCTGTTTAAGCGGGAAAACCCCATGGGGCAGTACATCAAAATACTTGGCGCCATGTTTCAGGTGGTGGGAATTTACGACCTCGGCGACGGCTGGGGCAACGACAACATAGTGTACATCCCCTTCTCTACGGCGCAGCAGCTCTTCAACAGGGGCTACGGCGTCAACTCGGTGGGCTTTACCGTGGACGGGCTGAACACGCGCGAAGACAACGAGCGATTCAACGCCGAGCTGCGCACAAAATTCGCCGAGCTGCACCGCTTCGACCCCAAAGACCTGAGGGCGGTAGGCATCCACAACCAAATGGAAAACTACCTCCAAACCATGTCTATCTTCAACGGCATTTCGCTTTTCCTTTGGATTATCGGCATCGGTACGCTCACGGCGGGCGTGGTGGGCGTGAGCAACATCATGCTCATTACCGTGCGCGAGCGCACCAAAGAGTTCGGCGTCCGCAAGGCGCTGGGCGCACCGCCCGCCTCCATACTGCGCCTCATATTGCTGGAGTCGGTGCTCATCACGGGGTTGTTTGGGTACGTGGGCATGGTGCTGGGCGTGGGCGTTTCGGAGCTGATCAACGCGGCGCTCGAAGCCGGGAAAGCCGCCGGAAGCGAAAGCATGAATATCTTGAAAAATCCTACGGTGGACGTCAACATTGCCCTCCTCTCCACGCTGGTGCTCATGGTGGCCGGCGTGGCGGCCGGATACTTCCCCGCCCGCAAGGCCATTCGGATTACGGCGGTGGAGGCAATGAGGGCTGAATAAAAAAAATTAAAAAAGTAACGTAAGCAAAAAGCATGATTAAATTCTCAAACAACGACGCCATGCCGCTTTTGGGCTTAGGCACATGGCGCGCTACGCGCGAAGAAACGTACGGCGCCGTTTTTGAGGCGCTCAAAGCCGGCTACCGGCACGTGGATTGCGCCTTTATCTACGGCAATGAGGACATCATCGGGCAGGCGCTGGGCGATGCGTTTGCGCAAAAAATAGCGCGGCGCGAAGAGCTGTTTGTAACCTCCAAGCTCTGGAACGACGCGCACGAAAAAGCCAACGTGCTACCCGCGCTGCAGGCAACCCTGCGCAGCCTGCGCCTCGACTACCTCGACCTCTACCTGATGCACTGGCCTGTGGCGCTCAGGAGAGGCACGCGCTTCCCCTCCAAGCCGGACGAATTTCTTTCGCTCCAACAGGCGCCGCTGGCCGAAACGTGGGCTGCCATGGAGGAGTGCCGGAGGCAGGGGCTGTGCCGGCATATCGGCGTGTCGAACTTTACGCAGCGCAAGCTCGCCGCGCTCCTGCAAACCGCCACGCAAAAGCCCGAAATGAATCAGGTAGAGCTGCACCCCTACCTGCAGCAGCCGGAGCTGGTAGCGTTTTGCCAAAAAAACGGTATCCACGTAACCGCCTACGCGCCGCTTGGCGCAGGCATGGCGGACGAAGCCGGCAAATCGTCCATCCTAAAAAATCCGGTGATGCTGGAAATCGCCCAAAAGCACCGCTGCACGGCGGCGCAGGTAGCCTTGGCGTGGGGTATGAAGCGCGGAACGGTGGTCATCCCAAAATCGGTAAAGCCGCACCGCATAGCGGAAAACCTCGCCGCGCAAAGCGTAGCGCTCGACGAGGCCGACATGGCAGGCATCGCCGCACTCAACCAAAACCTGCGCATCACCACAGGCGCCCTCTGGACAATGGAAGGCTCGCCCTACACAGCCCTCTGGGAAAACTAAGAATTAAGCATTGAACAACATATATGTAAATCCTGTAAAATTCTGTAATTCTGTAAATTATATTTTTAACTATGTAAATCCTGTAAAATTCTGTAATTCTGTAAATTAAATAACATATATGTAAGCTCTGTAATTCTGTAAATTACATTTTAATTCTGTAAATCACATTCACATGCTTCCTTTTGACGTTTACCCCTTGTGGGATATAGAGCCGGTGCGGGGCGAGGGATGCTACTTGTACGACAAAAACGGCGTTCGCTACCTCGACTTTTACGGCGGGCACGCGGTTATTTCCGTTGGGCACACGCATCCGCGCTACGTGCAGCGCATTACCGAGCAGCTTGGCCGGCTGGCGTTCTACTCCAACGCCGTGCAAAATTCGCTGCAACGGCGGCTTGCCGAGCGGCTGGGCGAGGCCTCGGGCTACCCGCACTTTGCGCTCTTCCTCTGCAACTCCGGCGCAGAGGCCAACGAAAACGCCATCAAGCTGGCCTCGTTCGACACGGGCAAAAAAAAGGTGCTCGCCTTTGCCAAAGCGTTTCACGGCCGCACCTCCGGCGCCGTTGCCGCCACCGACAACCCCAAGATCGTTGCGCCGTTCAACGCAACCCCCAACGTGGAGTTTGCCCCGCTCAACGACATTGAGGCGGTGGAGAAGATGCTCAAAACGGGCGAATTTTGCGCCGCTATCATCGAGGGCATACAGGGCGTGGGCGGCATCCTCATGCCCAACGACGATTTTTTGCAGCAGCTACGCGCACGGTGCAGCGAGCACGGCGCGCGCCTCATTCTGGACGAAATACAGAGCGGATACGGGCGCAGCGGAAAATTCTTTGCGCACCAATGGGCGGGAATTGAGCCGGACATTATCACCACGGCAAAGGGCATGGCCAACGGATTTCCCATAGGCGGCGTGCTCATATCGCCCAAGTTCAAGGCGGTGCACGGCATGCTGGGCACCACGTTTGGCGGCAACCACCTTGCCTGCGCCGCCGCCTTAGCCGTGCTTGAAGTATTTGAGGAGGAGCGTATCTTGGGCAACGTTGAGGCTACGGGAGCGCTGCTGATGAATGCGCTGCGCACGGTAGCCGGCGTTAGGGAGCTGCGCGGGCGCGGGCTGATGATCGGCATGGAGATGGAGAAGCCCGCGGGCGAGCTGCGCAGAAAGCTGCTCTTTGAGCACAAAATATTTACCGGCGCAGCGGGAACGCACGTCATTCGCCTGCTTCCGCCCCTGTGCGTCGGCCGGCAACAGGTGGACGAGCTGGTGGCGGCGCTACAAAAGGCCATTGAGAGCGAAAAACAGTAACCCAAAATCTATGCGCTGATGGGCAAAAAGCTATTTTCTTACCTGCTTGCAGCAACAACCATGCTGGCGCTTCCGGCAGGGCTGCTCTTTTTTGCGGTAGCCACCTTTACGGAGTACCGCCCCGCGCCGCAGGAGGTGCTGTACAGCAACCCGCAAGCCGCAAAGCGGCTGCCCGACAGCATATCCGTAACTTCGTGGAATATTGGATACGGCGGGCTGGGAAAGGCTGCCGACTTTTTCTACGACGGCGGAAAAATGGTGCGCCCCGACGAAGAGGACGTGCTGAAAAATTTGCAGGGCATAAAGGATTTTTTGCAGGCGCATGCCGGCGACTTTTTGCTGCTGCAGGAGGTGGACGTTGACTCAAAGCGCAGCTACGGCATCGACGAGCTGCGCAGCATTGCCGGCGAGCGCTACGACGACAACCGGCGCTTTTTTGCGTACACGTACAAGGCGTGGTTTGTGCCCGCCCCCTTCTTCCATCCCCTTGGCCGCGTGCAGGCGGGGATCGCCACCTTTGGCGCGCGCGAGCCGCACCACGTGGTGCGCTACGCCTACCCCAACAGCATGCCCTACCCGCGACGCCTTTTTCTGCTCAAGCGCTGCTTCTTGGTGTGCCGCTACGCCACCCAAAGCGGCAAAGAGCTGGTGCTGATAAACACCCACAACTCCGCCTTTGACAACGGCGAGCAACGCGCCGACGAGCTGGAAGCGCTGCGCCGATTTGCGGTAGAGGAGTACGAAAACGGCAGCTACGTAGCCATAGGCGGAGACTGGAACCAAAATCCGCCCGGGTACAACAACCGGGCAAGCACCGAGCAATATACGCCCTACGCCATCAGCGGAAGCTTGTTTCCCGAAGGCTGGCAGTGGGTGTACGACAAAACCGCCGAAACCATGCGGTTTACCAACCAACCATACGTGGAGGGGCAAACCCTCACCTCTGTGGTGGATTTTTTTCTGGTTTCGCCAAACGTAAAAGCCGCAGAGGTTACCGTCCACAGGCTCGGCTTTGAGCACTCCGACCACAACCCCGTTACGGCAACGTTTGTGCTGAAATAAAAATTGAATTTCATGAACGCACAATTTATACTTCACGAACTTTTATCTGTTGCCGACGCCGAAAGAGCCGCCTTTCTGCGGGGCTACTTCAAAACCGGCAAAGGGCAGTACGCCGAGGGCGACGTCATACTCGGCGTTACCGCGCCGGTGCTGCGGGACATTGTGAAGCACGCCCCGCCAATGCCGTTTGCAGAGGTGCAGGCGCTGCTGGACTCCAAGTACCACGAAGCCCGCCTTGCCGGGCTGCTCTGCCTTGTAGGGATGTTCAAAAAGGCAAAGGAGGCCGCAAAGCAAAGGGAAATCTTCGACTTTTACCTGCAAAACACCCGCAGCATCAACAACTGGGATTTGGTAGATATTTCCTGCCGCGATATTATCGGCGCCTACCTGCTGGACAAGGCAGACAGAAGCATACTCTACCGGCTGGCGGAGAGCGGCGACCTCTGGGAACAGCGCATCGCCCTTGTTTCAACGTGGATGCTCATCAAGCACAGGCAATTTGACGATACGCTGAAGCTGGCAGCGCTGCTGCTCAACCACAGGCACGACCTGATACACAAGGCCATTGGCTGGATGCTGCGGGAGGTGGGCAAAAAGGACAAGGACACGCTGGTGGAGTTCCTCGAAAAGCACCACCGGCAAATGCCCCGCACCGCCCTGCGCTACGCCATTGAGCGCTTTTTGCCGGAGGAGCGGACGTACTTTATGAAGCTAACGTAATTCATGGCAAAAAAGCCGAAAATTTAACAGAATCGTGCGCTTGCTACAAGAGAAATGGTTATAGATAAAAAATATTTCAACGAATACCTGCAAATAATCGGACAGCAAATACCTGATTTAATCCGACAATTTGATTTTTCGGAGCAAGCGGTTAGCTTCGATTACCTCACCATGTCCTCTGCCGTATATTCGTCCAACATTGAGGGAAACAGCATTGACCTAAATTCATTTATGAACTATCAGCTGAGCAAGGAAAAATTTAGGGCAGGAAAAGAATTGCAGGAAATAGAAAATTTGGTTGAGGCGTACCAATTTGCGCAGGAAAATCCGTTGTCGGAAGCCAACCTTTTGAAGGCGCACAGCATTTTGTCAAAAGCGCTGCTAATCAAAAGCAAGCGGGGAAAATATCGCATAGAGCCTGCTGGCGTGTTTGGCAGAGAAGGATTGGTTTACCTTGCGGTTGAGCCGGAGCTTGTAGAACCGGAAATGGCAACATTTTTTGCAGACATTCAACAGCTTCCGAATGTAACCCTTTCGGAGGAAGAGGTTTTTTACTTTGCGGCGCTAATACATCTGCGATTTGTGCACATACACCCATTTCGCGATGGCAACGGACGAGCTGCCCGCCTGCTCGAAAAATGGTTTATTTCGGAAAAACTTGGAAAGCAATTCTGGAAAATTCCGTCCGAAAAATATTATAAAGACAATCAGGCGCAGTACTACAGCGCTATCAGCATGGGTGTGAATTTTTACACCCTCAGCTATGATAAGTGCATGAACTTCTTGACAATGCTGCCGAATTGTTTGAAATAATTTTTCAATTTTTATGCCCGAACAACAAAACATAAAATTGTCGGGAATGTCGGGGAAAAGAAGTAAAACCCGCATTGCCTCATAGAAAACAAACAACTTAATTTCACCAAATAATTAATGATTCATGCAAAAAAATTTACTTATGAAAAATTCAAAGCTACTTATTCCGGCAGCTGCCATGCTGCTTTTTTCGGCGCCGCTAAGCGCGAGCGAGCTTGTTGTAACGGTAAAGAATCCGCTTGACACAGCGCGGGTGGGCGCACCCGTTGCCATCAGCGCAGCGCAAATACGCTCGCTGGACGCCGCCTACAGCGGAGAGCCGGTGGCGGTGTACGAGGGCGGCGCGCGCGTATGTGCGCAGCTCGACGATTTTGACGGCGACGGCAAGGCTGACGAGCTGGCCTTTTTGCTGGACATGAAGGCCAACGAAGCGAAAAAAATCCGCCTGATTACGGGCGACGCCACCGCCGCGCCGTGCGCAGCGGGGCGCGTGCACGCGCAGCTGTTTTTGCGCAACAAGAGCGACAACAGCATTACCCCCGTTCCGTCGGCATCGTCGCCTACGGGCAACCTCTACAACAGCCTGCACCACCACGGTCCGGCGTGGGAAACGGAGCTCGTAGCCTACCGCGCCTACTTCGACGCCAAGCAAACCATAGACGTTTACGGCAAGCGCCTGCGCCGGCTGGAGCTGGACGCAAGCAAGTGGTACCCCACCGACGAGCAGCTGAAGCAGGGCTTTGGCGACGATATTTTGCTGGTGTCGGGCAGCGTAGGCGTGGGAACGCTCAAGGGTTGGGACGGAGCAAAAGCCCTGCACATATCGCCTGTGGGCAACCGCGAGGCGCGAATTGTTGCCGCCGGGCCGCTGCGCACGGTGGTGGAAATGAAGGTGCAGAAGTGGGCGTACACGACGGATTCGTTGGACGTTACGTTCAGGTACATTGCCTACGCCGGGCGCCGCGACGTGGAGGTGCGGGTGATTGGCGGAAAGCCTTTTGCGCCGAGCATACAATTCTGTACGGGCGTGCAGAAAATGCAAAAATCAACGGAGTTCTTTTCGGACAACGCCGGGCTTGCCTGCGTGTGGGGAACGGGCTTTCCGGTAAACGATACGGTAAAGTACGGGCTGCAAACCGTCGGCTTGGCGGTGGCCATCCCCGCCGCCATCTACCACGGCGACGCAACCGACCGCTACAACCACCTGACGCTGCTTGCGCCCAAAGGCGCAGCGGAGTTTTCCTACTACTTTTGGGCGGTTTCGGAAAAGGAGGAGTGGTGGCAAATGAAAACGGCAAAGGCCTTCTTTGACTTTTCGGCCGCCGAAAAACGTTTGGCGCTCAACCCGCCGACGGTTGAGCTCGGGAGGTGAGGACGGCGCAACGAAAAAATTTTTTTTAAGCACAAAACATGCTATGGATTACAGGGAAATTGGCAAAACCGGTCTAAAGGTATCGAGCCTCAGCTTTGGCGCGTCGTCGCTGGGCGGCGTGTTTCACTCGCTCAAGGAGGCGGACGGCGTAAAAGCGGTGCTCGCGGCGGTGGAGGGCGGAATGAACTTTATAGACGTATCGCCGTACTACGGATTTTACAAGGCCGAGCAGGCGCTGGGAAAGGCGTTGCGCGAAATTCCGCGCAGCCGCTACTTCCTCTCCACCAAGGTGGGGCGCTACGGCAGCAACGGCGTAAAGAGCTGGGACTACTCCGCCCCAAAAGCCCGCGAAAGCGTGTACGAAAGCATGGAGCGCCTGCACGTGGATTACGTTGACCTGATTAACGTGCACGACGTTGAATTTGCCGACCTTAATCAGGTGGTGAACGAAACGCTGCCCGCCCTGCAGGAGCTGAAAAGGCAAGGCACGGCAAAGCATGTGGGAATAACCGACTTGCAGCTGAACAACCTGAAGTGGGTGGTGGACAACGCGCCCGCAGGCACGGTGGAGAGCGCGCTCAGCTTTTGCCACTACTGCCTCTGCGACGACGCGCTGGCGGACTATCTGGACTACTTTGAATCGAAAAACGTAGGCGTTATCAACGCCTCGCCCCTGTCGATGGGCTTGCTCACGGAGCGCGGCGCACCCGATTGGCACCCCGCGCCAAAACCGCTGGCGGAGGTCTGCGCCAAGGCTGCGCAGCACTGCAAAAGCAAAAATTACCCCATAGAAAAGCTGGCGATGCAGTACTCCGTGAGCAACCCGCGCATTGCCACAACGCTCTTTAGCACCACCAGCGCGGACAACGTAAGAAAAAATTTGCAGTGGATAGCCGAGCCGATGGACGCCAACCTGCTGCGCGAGGTGCAGGAAATCATCAGGCCTCACGCAAGAGCTACGTGGGCAAATTCTTAGCAACTGTAAAAAAAACGAACTCATGAAAGCTGTAAAAATTGCCAAACCGGGTGAATTTGACGTTGTAGAAGTGCCAACGCCCAAGCCCGCCGCCGGCGAGGCGCTGCTAAAAGTAAAGTACTGCGGCATCTGCGGCTCCGACCTGCAAACCTACACCGGCAACCAGCCTTTTGCCGACTAC
>JAISLN010000161.1 GCA_031290835.1 Prevotellaceae bacterium | reverse complement strand
GAGGAGCGAAAAGAAGAGGCTCTTCCCAAACTTGCGCGGGCGAATGAAGAACTGGTAGGGGTTGCTTTCGTTCTCCAGCAGCGCAATAAACTGCGTTTTGTCCACGTAGGCGTAATTTTCGGCTATCAAATCTTCAAAGTTGGAGATGCCGTAGGGCAGCCGCTTGGTGCTTAATGTGCTCATAGCTGTTGATTTTATGTGAATCACGGCAAAGATAGCAAAATAATCAATAAGTTGGATTATCTTTGCTCCGCTGTTTGCCGAAAAAGAAGTGTAAAATCCATTCACCTGTAACGTTGAAACCCGAACTACTTGCTCCTGCCAAAAATCTTGACGTGGCAATTGCCGCCGTCAACCACGGCGCCGACGCGGTGTACATGGGCGCCGTCAAGTTTGGCGCGCGCGAGGCGGCGGGCAACTCGCTCCGCGACGTGGCAAAGGCGCTTGCCTACGCCCACCGCTTCGGGGTGAAGCTCTACCTGACGCTCAACACCATCCTCTACGAGCGCGAGCTCAACGAGGCGCACCGAATAGCGGTGGAAGCCTACGAAATGGGTTGCGATGCGCTCATTGTGCAGGACATGGCTTTTCTCGAAATGGACTTGCCGCCCATTGCCCTGCACGCCTCCACTCAGGCGCACAGCGCTTCGCCCGAAAAGGTAAAATTTTTGCAGGACGTTGGCTTTTCGCGCGTGGTGCTGGCGCGAGAGCTTTCGCTTTCGCAGATAGCCGACGTTCGCGCTTTTGTTCAGCATGTTGAGCTTGAAGCGTTTGTGCACGGTGCCCTCTGCGTTTCGTACAGCGGGCAGTGCTACTTGAGCCAATACCTCACGGGGCGGAGCGCCAACCGCGGCGTTTGTGCGCAGCCCTGCCGCTCGGCTTATAGCCTGATAGACGGCAGCGGCAAAACGCTGGTGAAAGATAAGCATTTGCTTTCGCTGCGCGACCTCAACCTCACGGAGCGCCTGCACAGCTTGGCGCAGGCGGGAGTGTGCTCGTTCAAGATTGAGGGGCGGCTCAAAGACATTGGCTACGTAAAAAACGTGGTGGCGCACTACCGAAAGGCTATCGACAAAATATTCTTTGGCCAAAAAAAGCCCTCGTCGGGGCAAATTTACTTCGGCTTTGACCCGCAGCCCGACAAAACATTCTCGCGCGGCTTTACCACCTACTTTGCCGACGGAACTCCCCAAAGCATGGCGTCGCTCAGCACGCCAAAATCGTTGGGAGAAAAAATCGGCGTCATACAACAAATAGGTAACAGCTGCATTAGTATTAAACAAAAAATTGAAGTACGCGCCGGAGACGGCATTTGCTTTTTTGATAAAAGCGGGACGCTGCACGGCGCTAACGTAAACCGCGTGGAGGGTTGCCGTCTTTTTTTGCAGAATCTATCGGGAGCAACGGCGGGCGCCGCTGTTTTTCGCAGCTTCGATATTGCCTTTCAGCGGCAGCTTGCGGGCAGCTCGGCGCAGCGCTTGGTGGAGGTCAAGATGCGGCTGGAGGCTACCCCGACAAGCGTTTGCATTACCGCCACCGATGAAGATGGAGTTATGGTTGCTTTACATGCTGATAAAAAAAATGTTGTAGCGGAAAATGAAGCTAAAGCGTTAGCTGCGGTAAAGGAGCAGCTTAAGAAATCGGGGAGCTTCATGTTCCGTACTACCTGCGTTGACGTAAAGACCGAAAAACCATATTTTTATGCCATATCTGAGCTCAACGGTTGGAGGCGCACCGTTTTGGAGCAGCTGGAGCAGAAAAGGCAATCGTTGTACGTGGTTAAGCATAAGGCAATTGAACAAAACAGCGTGCCCTATCCTTACTTTAAGTTAAGCTTCAAAGGAAATGTTTTAAATTCGTATGCAAAAAAGTTTTATGAGCGCCATGGCGTGACCGATGTTAGCCCGGCATTTGAGCAGGAGCAACCCCAAGGCGCGGCAACCCTCATGACCACCCGCTACTGCCTTTTGCGCGAGCTGGGATTTTGCAAGCAGCGCAAACAGGGTAAATTACTACAAGAGCCTTTGTTTTTGGAAAATAATGGATATAAGCTACGGCTTAAATTCGATTGTAAAGCCTGCGAGATGGCGGTAGAAAAATTAGAATAAGGAATTTCTTATTCTAATTTTGCCCCTGATTTTTGGAATAAGGAATTTCTTATTCTAATTTTGCCCCTGATTTTTAGAATAAGGAATTTCTTATTCTAATTTTGCCCCCTGATTTTTGGAATAAGGAATTTCTTATTCTAATTTTGCCCCTGATTTTTAGAATAAGAGATTTCTTAGCCCAAATTTGGGGCGATATTATTGGAAAAAGGATTACCTTTGCGGTAACTTCAAGCGGAAAATGTAAAAATGAAAAATTTTAAGGCAGGAAAATACGTCAATCAGGGCACTTATAAGAGCTTTCGGCCAACAACGCTGAACCGGCAATGGATAGTTGATGACATGCCGGTCATAGCCTTGCTGAGCAAGGCGGACAGATGTCTCGGACGTTTGGATATGTACTCCGAGCATGTTGATATAGATTTGTTTATTCAAACGCATATCGCCAAGGAAGCTACGCAATCGTCGAAAATTGAGGGGACGGAGATCAACATGGAGGAAGCGTTTTTGAACGAAACGGAAATTTCTTCCGAAAAACGGAACGACTGGGAAGAAGTGCAGAGCTATATTGCAGCTATGAATGAGGCGGTTAATTTGCTCCATGCCTTGCCCTTTTCTACTCGCCTGATTAAGCAAGCGCACAAAATCTTACTTCACGGCGTGCGCGGGCAGCACAAGCAGCCCGGCGAGCTCCGAAAAAGCCAAAATTGGATTGGCGGAACAACGCTCGGCAACGCTATTTTCGTCCCGCCCACCCACACGGAGCTGCCGGACCTTATGTCCGATATTGAATATTTTGCCCATGCGCAAAACGACAATATTCCCGATTTGATTAAAATAGCGCTCATTCACTATCAGTTTGAAACCATTCACCCCTTTTTGGATGGCAACGGACGCACGGGGCGTTTGCTTATCACGCTATACCTCGTAAGTAGGGGAATCTTGAAGCGCCCCATTCTTTACCTATCCGATTTTTTTGAGCGAAACAGAATGCTGTACTACGACCATCTTATGCGGGTGAGGACGCACGATGATATTGCGGAGTGGTTAAAATTTTTCCTGACGGGAATAGCAGAAACTGCCCAAAAGGGGACTACAACCTTGGAAAAAATATTGCAACTAAAGCAATCTATTGAAATTCAAATAAATATGTTGGGAAAGCGTGGTGTGGACGCAAGAATATTGTTGGACTACTTGTACAAAAAGCCCGTTATTTCGGTTGCCAAAGCTATCAGCCTCATCAACAAAACTCCCCAAACGGTGTATAGCTTGATAAGCTACTTGGAGAAAGTTGGGGTACTGAAAGAAATAACCGGCGCTCAGCGAAATAGGCTGTACTCGTTTGAGCCTTACATCAGCTTGTTTGAGGCGCTGTGAGCAAAACACCGCCGGGCAAGCTACAGGCACCTGCACTCCGCCTCCTTTTCCATAGCCCTGTACATGCCTTGGCGGCGCAAGGCTTCGTCGAAGTCCACAAGGTGGCCGTCAAATTCGGGGCCATCGACGCAGGTGAAGCGGATTTTGCCGCCTACGCTCACGCGGCACGCGCCGCACATGCCCGTGCCATCGACCATGAGCGTGTTGAGGCTCACAATGGTAGCTATGCCGTAGGCTTGGGTGGCAAGGGCTACAAACTTCATCATAATCATGGGGCCAATGGCTACTACAAGGTCGTACTTTTTGCCCTGCACATCAACCAGCTGCTTAAACAGCTCCGTAACCAAGCCTTTGAAGCCTGCGCTGCCGTCGTCGGTAGCAATGTAGAGGTTTTTGGTTACGGCCTTTATTTCGTCCTGCAGAATGAGCAACTCTTTGCTTTTTGCGCCCACAATGACGTCGGCTTTGGCGCCTTGCTCGCAGAGCCACTTCAGCTGCGGGTAAACGGGCGCAGCGCCCAACCCTCCGGCAATGAACAGCGCGCTTTTTTGCTTCAGCGCTTCGCCGGACAGCTGCACCAGCTCGCTCGGACGCCCCAACGGCCCAACGAAATCGGTGAAGCTGTCGCCCTCGTTGAGCGCACAGATTTTACGGCTCGACGCACCCACCACCTGCGTTACAATGGTTACGGTTTCCTCGTTGGCATTGTAGTCGCAAATGGTGAGGGGGATGCGCTCGCCCTTTTCGTTGACGCGGACGATAACAAACTGCCCCGGCAGCGCCGATTTTGCCACGCGCGGCGCCGCTACGTCCATCAGGTAGATATTTTGGGCAAGCAGCTGTTTTTTGACGATTTTGAACATTTTTTTAGATGCAATGGTTACTTATTGTTCGGTATCTTGTTCACCCGGAGCTGATGGCGGCCGCCCTCGAAGTCGGTGGTGAGGAATACTTTTACCATTTCCAGCGCCAGCGCTTCGCTTACAAACCGCGCGGGGAGCACGCAGGCGTTGGCGTTGTTGTGCCGGCGAATGAGCGACGCTATCTCTACGCTCCAGCATAGCCCGGCGCGGACGCCGCTGTGCTTGTTGAGGGCAATCGCCATGCCGTTGCCTGTGCCGCAGCACGCTATGCCCAGCTGCAATTTTCCCTCCTCCAAGGCGTTAGCTAACGGATGCGCAAAATCAGGGTAATCGACGCTCGCGGTAGAGTTGGCGCCGAAATCGTGCACCTCGTAGCTCATTTGGGTTAGCAGGGCGTGAATTTTTTCTTTCAGCTCAAATCCTGCGTGATCGGCAGCAAGTCCTATCAGCATGGCGAATTTTAAATTTTGAATTTTAAATTTTGAATTGCGCAAAGCACGAAAACATATCATGCATAAGCCTAAGTCTTGCTTTGAATTTTGAATTGCGCAAAGCACGAAATTCTTAATTCTTCCTTGTCTTGGTTCTCCTCACTCAATTGCTTTTGCTTCCCATCCCTGCCGCGCAAAAAAGTCGAGCGAGGCGGGCAGGGCGTACCGGAGGTTGCTGAACGCCTTGAGCGAATCGTGAAATACGATGATAGCGCCGGGCCGCGCAAGGTTGATGACCGTGTTGGCGCAGGCGGTGCGCGAAATCCGGCGGCTGTAGTCCATGCTCAGCACGCTCCACATGATAATTTTGTAGCGCTCGGCAAGAACGCGAACTTGGTTAGCTCTGATGCGCCCGTACGGCGGGCGAAACAGTTGGCTGCCGATGAACGCGTCTGCCAGGTCAACGTCTTCTACGTAGGCGCCGGTGCTCATTCCCCACCCCTTTTGGTGGCTGTAGGTGTGGTTGCCGACGGCGCAGCCGCTGTCCACAATGAGCTTAAACGTGTCGGGGTGCTGCTCTACATTTTTGCCTAAGCAAAAAAACGTTCCCTTGGCGTTGTACTTTGCCAGCGTATCAAGCACCCAGGGCGTGGTTTCGGGGTTAGGCCCGTCGTCGAAGGTGAGAAAAACGGCGCTGGCTTCATTCGGAAAGTCCCAAATGAGCGCGGGAAAAATTTTTTTGAGTACTTTGGGCACATGAGCAAACATGGCAGCTATACGGCGTTTAGTTAAGGATCGATTGTCATTATTTTTCTCTGATTTTCAGGTTTTTAGCTGTACAGAGCGATGATTTCGTTCAGCTTTTTCTCGTACTCCGGCTGGTTGTTGCGCCGCGCCGACTGCGCCAGCACCCGAAGGATTTGCATGGCGTACGCGCGCTCAGGCTCCACTTCGCGCCGCTTGTCGGGCACAGCGCCGGCAAAGTACTTGAGGTGCTGCTCGGCGTCGGTGGCGGCTATGTCGGACAGCTCTATTGCCTTTTCGGTTTCACCCACGTGGTAGAGCGCCTCAATGACGGGCGTGTGGGTGTAGTAAATGGAAATTTGCTTTTTGGAAAATACCTCAAGATATTTGTTCAGCAAATCTTTTGCCTTGTCCTTTTTGTCCTCGTTGATGAATGCGTAGATGGCGCGGATGAACACGTTGCGGGTGGTGGCAATCATGCGCGTGCAGTTTTCGTCGTAGTACACCTTGTCGTTGTTGAGGTTGCGGAACGTGTACACGTTCATGATTTTTTCGTAAACGCTGTCGGCGTTTGTCCAGCTGTCTTCGCCGTTGTTTGGTTGCAGCTGCAGGGGCACAAAGAGGTTGGCAAAGCCTTCGTCCACAAAGTATTTTTTCAGCCCCAGGTTGTAGGAGGGCGGCGCCGTTACGCCCCAGTATATGGGTCGCGTCCAGCGGAAGTTTGCCAGCAAGTCTATCTGTGCCAACGTGTTGAGGTAAATGTAGTTGGAGTTCAACTTAATGTCCACAAACGGCAGCCACGCCTGATGGCTGCTTGGCGAAGCGTTGCCTGCGCCTCTTTCCGCCGTTGGAAAATGCAGCTGGTTTAGTATGGAGCTTTGGCTGCTGCTGTCGGCGTTGCTGCTGTACAGGCGTAGCGTTCGGCTCGGGAAGTAGCTGATAGCCTCTTGCCCCCGGTAGTTGGAGCGGAGCTTGGCGCTGGGGGCGTCGCTCACCACAAAGTCCATGGCCTGCTTGATGTCCACCGGCTCGCTAATTCTGTCCTGCACCAGCACAATGGCGCGGCGGTTGCCCGCTATCTTGTCGTAGGTGAGCGACATGGGCAGCGGTGCGGAGCTGTAGTAGGCTCGGCCCATTTGCTCAATGTACCACGAGGCGCTGGCGTACGACAGGTTCATGATGCGCACATCGGGGCGCACACCCTCCACCTCCTGCACGTACCAGAGCGGGAAGGTGTCGTTGTCGCCGTAGGTGAACAGCACGCCTTGCGGCCGGCACGTGCTGAGGTAGTTGTAGGCAAAATCGCGCGCAAGGTAGCGGTTGGAGCGGTCGTGGTCGTCCCAGTTTTCTTTTGCCATGATGCCGGGCACCAGCAGGAGCGAAGCTATAAAGGCAAGCGCTCCGGCGGTGGCGGGATGCTTGATAATCCGCCGCAGCAGCTCGGCTACCGCCGCCACGCCTATGCCAATCCAGAAGGCAAAAGCGTAGAATGAGCCGGCGTAGGCGTAGTCGCGCTCGCGCGGCTGAATGGGGCTTTGGTTGAGGTACATCACAATGGCGACGCCCGTGAAAAAGAACAGCAGCGCCATCACCGTAAAATCCTTCTTGCTGCGCTTGTACTGAAAGTACATGCCGGCAATCCCCAGCAGGAGCGGCAGCAGGTAGTAGGCGTTGCGCGCCTTGTTATTTTTCATGCTGTCGGGCAGCAGGCTCTGGTCGGCGCCCAGCCGCGCGTTGTCGATAAAGGGGATGCCGCAAATCCAGTTGCCGCGCGTGAGCGAGCCGTGCCCCTGAAGGTCGTTTTGCCTTCCGGCAAAGTTCCACATAAAGTAGCGCATGTACATGTACCCCAGCTGGTAGGTGAAGAAAAAGCTCAGGTTTTCGGCAAAAGTGGGAACGTAAACCACCTCGTTTTTGCCCTGATCGTTTTGGATGCGCACCGCTTTTCCCTTAAAACCGCCGTTCCACGTCTTGTAAAAGTTGGGGTGATCGTCCTGCGTGCTGAACATGCGCGGAAAGAGCGTGGTAAAGCGCGGGTCGTACACGTACTCTGTTTTGTGGTCAACCACCTCGTAGCGCCCGTTGAGCGCGGCGTACACCGCGCCGCCATCCTTGCCCGACGGAGGCGGAGCGTTGAAGTACTGCCCCTTAATCAGCGGGCGTTCACCGTACTGGTCGCGGTTGAGGTAGCTCATCAGGTTGAATACGTTATCGGGGTTGTTCTGGTCCATCGAAGGGTTGGCCGACGAGCGTATCAGCACCTCGGCGTACGAGCCGTAGCCCAGCAATATCATAGTAGCGCAGAGCGCAATGGTGTTGAGCAGCAGCTTTTGCTTTTTGTGCGTGTAGTAGATGAGGTAGGCGAGCGCGGCAAACAGCAGAAAAGTGTAAAAAATGAGACCGCTGTTGTACGGCAGCCCAAAAGTATTGACAAACAGCAGCTCAAACCACGACCCCACCACAAACGTTCCGGGAATAATGCCGTAGAGCGTTACCGCCAAAATAATGACGGCCACCGCCGCCGTGTACGCCAGCCCCCGCGTCGTTACCGGATACTTTTTGAAGTAGTACACCAGCACTATCGCCGGAATGGCCAGCAGGTTGAGCAGGTGCACCCCGATGCTCAGCCCCATGAGGTAGGCAATGAGAATAAGCCAGCGGTTGGCAAACGCCTCGTGCGCCTCGCTCTCCCACTTGAGGATAGCCCAAAACACGACCGCCGTAAAGAGCGACGACATGGCGTACACCTCGCCCTCCACCGCCGAAAACCAAAACGTATCGGAAACCGTGTAGGCCAGCGCCCCCACCGCCGCCGAGCCGAAGATAACAATCAGGCTGTAGGCGGAGTACGCGCCGTTTTTGCCGCGAAATATCTTTTCCATCAGGTGCGTAACCGACCAGAACAGGAACAGAATCGTAAAGCTGCTCGCCAGCGCCGACATAACGTTGACCATCACCGCCGGGTTGGCCGGGTTGAGCATGGCAAACAGGCGAGCCAGCGTAATAAACATCGGCGCTCCGGGCGGATGACCCACGAGCAACTTGTTGCCGCAGGCAATAAATTCGCCGCAATCCCAAAAGCTCGCCGTCGGCTCAATCGTCAGCAGGTACACCGCAGACGCTACGGCAAAAACTATCCACCCTAAAATTAGGTTTAATCTCTTGTAAATCACCATACATCAATTATTTTTTAAGTGAAAATTAAGAAGCCGCTAAGGTACAAACATTTATTGAAAAATGAAAAGAAAAAACAAAGAAATTTTATAGCCCGCTAAATAAAAAAAGCTATCGAGGCGCGGAAATAGGCTTAATGTGCAATATATTGTTGTGATTTTCAATAAAATATATCGTATTATTAGCCTCGTCGGCGCTATTCGGGCAAAACGTCTGCATTGGAGGTCTTATCCTCCTCCTCCTCGCCTTGCGCAGCGCTGCCCGCCTCCACGCTCACCACGTCCGACAGGCTTACGCGCAGCGCCCGGCAAATCTTGAGCAGCGTACCTACGGTCAGGTTGCTGCGCCCCTTT
>JAISLN010000160.1 GCA_031290835.1 Prevotellaceae bacterium | reverse complement strand
CCACAACTCCCGTATTTCATACAATATTGATTATATAGAAGAAACAAGCGAATATGTATTAATCAAAGGATGGGCATATACGGATGAAATGAGTATGGATTTTACCGATATATCTTTATACTTGTTCAACGAAAATCAGAATATTAAAGTTCGTCCATACGCTGAACGGCGGTATGAACTTCCCTTCAATATTACAATTAAAGAAAATTGCGGTTTTTTTGCGGTAATTCCAAAGGCAATGCTTCCGCAAGATGACTACAATGTGGGTATTGAAATACAAAAACGGTATATTGTACCTGTCAAGAAATCCACAAAATCCATAGACACAGATATACAAGTGCAAATATAGTAGGCGATATTGCTATGATATGCAAAAAAGAATTATCGCTCTGCGCTTGTAAGGCTCAATTTTTTCATGTAAGTTTGCAGCTCGGCAAACGAGGCAAGGGAAGCAATTTTTTTACTTGCATCTTTACAAAAAGTACATGCTTTTTGGTTGATTATATGATAGCTACAGTATCGAGAATACGTTTACAATACCACCAAACTTTTTACTTACAAGATGTACACAACACAGGATTTTAAGAGCGATCAGGAGGTGCGCTGGTGCCCGGGCTGCGGCGACCACGCCATACTTGCCGCGGTACAGCGGGCGCTGCCCGATGTGGCGGAAGCGCTGAACATGCCGAAGGAAAATTTTGTATTCATTTCGGGGATAGGCTGCTCGTCGCGCTTCCCCTACTACATGAATACCTTTGGGATGCACACCATTCATGGCCGCGCTACCGCCATTTCGACCGGCGTAAAGGTTGCCAACCCCCGCCTCAGCGTGTGGCAAATTACCGGCGACGGCGACGCGCTGGCTATCGGCGGAAACCACTTTATCCACGCCATCCGCCGCAACGTTGACATCAACATCCTGCTGTTCAACAACGAAATATACGGGCTTACCAAGGGGCAATATTCGCCTACCTCAAAGCTGGGGCTTATCACCAAAACATCGCCGTTTGGCACGGTGGAGCACCCGTTCAACCCGGGCGAGCTGGTAATCGGCGCAAGCGGTACGTTCTTTGCCCGCTCGCTCGACGTGGAGCTCAAGCTCAGCGCCGAGTGCATGAAGGCCGCCGCGCTCCACGAAGGCTGCTCGGTGGTGGAGGTGCTGCAAAACTGCGTGATATTCAACGACGGCACGCACAGCGAATTTGCCGCAAAAGAGGTGCGCGAGGACAAAACCATTGTGCTGCGGCACGGTGAGCCGATGATTTTTGGGAAAAATAGGGATAAGGGCATTGTGCTTGACGGCATGAAGCTAAAGGCGGTGCGCCTGGGCGAAAACGGCGTTACGGAAAAAGACCTGCTGGTGCACGACGCCTGCGAGAGCGACCCCGGCATACACACGCTGCTTGCCGCCATGAAAGCGCCCAACCTCCCCGTGGCGCTCGGCATTATCCGCGCCGCCAAAAGCGACGCCTACGACAAGCTGGTGCACGAGCAAGTGGCGCAGGTGGCGGCTAAGCGCACCATCACCAACGTGGACGAGCTGCTACACAGCGGCGAAACATGGCAAGTTGAAAGTTGAAAGCTCAAAATTGGAAATGAAAATGATGAACCTTCTGCTCATAAGCAACTCTACCAACGCGGGCGAGGGATACCTCGACTACTGCAAGCGGGACGTCGCCGATTTCTTGAAGGGCTGCGGCGTGAGCCGGGCGCTGTTTTTCCCCTTTGCCGCCGTTACGTTCTCCTGCGACGAGTACGAGCGCAAGGTGCAGGCAAAGCTGCTGCCGCTTGGGGTAGAGATTGAGAGCATACACCGTGCGCACGATGCGCGGCAGGCCGTGCGCGAAGCGCAGGCCATTATGGTGGGCGGCGGCAACACTTTTCACCTGCTCAAAAGTATGCAGGACTTAAAGCTGATGGAGCTTATGCGCGACAAGGTGCAGCGCGGCACGCCCTACGTGGGGTGGAGCGCCGGAAGCAACCTTGCCTGCCCCACCATTTGCACTACCAACGATATGCCCATTGTAGCGCCGGAGAGCTTGTCGGCGCTCAACCTCATCCCCTTCCAAGTTAACCCGCACTACCTCGACGCTCACCCCGAGGGGCACGCCGGCGAAACGCGCGAGCAACGTCTGCTGGAGTACATTGCCGCCAACCCCCACCGCTACGCGGTAGGGCTGCGCGAGGCCTGTGCGCTGCGCCTCTCGGGCGACGTGCTAACGCTGCACGGCAACCGCCCCATGCGCGTGTTCAAGGCAGGCCGACCGCCGCAGGAGCTGCACCCGACAGACGACCTGCAATTCCTGCTGCGCTAAGCCCGCACGGCATGGCGCCATTTTTCTGACAAAAATATCCGTTCAACAGCAAATATGCGACATTTTGGCAGCGTTTGTGCGTTGGCATGTATTTTGATTGGCGCTTAGGGTACATATCAACACACTGTAAAACATTCTTAAAAAACATCTAAGCAGCTATGAAAGGTAAAATAGGCGTTACGACGGAAAACATTTTTCCCGTCATCAAAAAATTTCTGTACTCCGACCACGAAATATTCCTGCGAGAAATCGTGTCGAACGCAGTGGATGCAACAAAAAAGCTGATGGCGCTCTCCTCGCTGGGCGAGGTGAAGGGCGAGGTTGGCGAGCCGGTGATACGAATTTCGTTGGACAAAAAGAACGGTACGCTCACCGTATCCGACAACGGCGTTGGCATGACGGAGGAGGAGATAGAAAAGTACATCAACCAAATTGCCTTCTCGGGAGCGGAGGAATTTTTGGAGAAGTACAAGGACAAAACGAACATTATCGGGCACTTTGGGCTGGGCTTCTACTCCGCCTTTATGGTTTCGGACAAGGTGGAGATTAATACAAAGTCGTACAAGGACGCTCCCGCCGTGCGCTGGGAGTGCGACGGCTCGCCCGAATACGCAACGCGGGAGTCCGACCGCACGGAGCGCGGCACCGACATTACGCTACACATAGCAAAGGATAGCGAGGAGTTTCTGTCGGAGCAAAAAATTAAGGAGCTGCTCAACAAGTACTGCAAGTTTTTGCCCGTCCCCATCGTCTTTGGCAAGGAGCAGGAGTGGAAGGACGGCAAGTACGTGGATACCGACAAGGATTTGGTCGTCAACAACACCAACCCGCTCTGGATGCGCACCCCGGCCGACCTCAAGGAGGAGGATTACATGAGCTTCTACTCCGAGCTGTATCCGGCTGCCGAAAGCCCGCTGTTCCACATCCACCTCAACGTGGACTACCCCTTTCACCTCACGGGAGTGCTCTACTTCCCAAAGATAAGGAGCAACATCGACCTTCACCGCAACAGGATACAGCTGTACTCCAACCAAGTGTACGTAACCGATTCGGTGGAGGGCATTGTGCCCGACTTCCTCACGCTGCTGCACGGGGTGATAGATTCGCCGGACATTCCGCTGAACGTGTCGCGCAGCTACCTGCAGAGCGACGCCAACGTGAAGAAAATTTCGGGGCACATCAGCAAAAAGGTGTCCGACCGCCTCGCGGAGCTATTTGCCGCCGACCGCCCCAAGCTCGAAAGCAAGTGGGACGACCTGAAGCTCTTCATTGAGTACGGCATGGTGACGGACGAAAAATTCTACGAAAGGGCGGAGAAGTTTTACCTCTTCAAGAACACCGACGGCAAGTACTTTACCTTTGAAGAGTACAAGAAGCTCATAGCGCCCAACCAGGAGGACAAGCACAAAAACCTCGTGTACCTCTACGCCTCCGACGTAAAAGCTCAGTACACCTTTATCGAAGCCGCCAAGAGCAAGGGCTACGACGTGCTGCTGATGGACGGGCAGCTGAACGCCCACTTCATCAACAAGCTCGAAGGCGCGTGGAAGTCATCGCGCTTTGTGCGCGTGGATGCCGACGTAATAGACAAGCTGGTAGAAAAGGATGTTGACCGGCAGTCCAAGCTGCCCGAAGCTCGGGCGGAGCTGGTGCGCGCCGTCTTTGAGGCAAACACCCCCGCCGGAGACGCCGGATACTTCGTAACGTCCGAAAGCATGGACGAAAACGACGCGCCGGTGCTAATCACCCAAAACGAGTTCATGCGCCGGATGAAGGATATGTCGGCGGTGGGCGGCGGTGGCGGATACTCGTTCTACGGGCAGGCAGGCGAAATGCTGAACGTGGTGGTCAACACCAACCACCCGCTGGTGCTGGAAATCAACAGCAGCTTGGAGAAAGACCTCTCGGCGTCGCTCGCACCGCTGCAGGACGATATTGCCCAAGCCCAATCGCGCCTCAACGACCTGAACGCGCAAGCAAAGGACAAAAAGGACGAAGACATTCCGCAGGCGCAAAAAGATGAGCTCTCGGAGGCGGAAAAGACGCTGGACGAGCTGCAACGCCGCAAAAAAGATATGCTCACGCAGTACGGCAAGCAAAATCAGCTGGCCAAACAGCTGCTCGACCTCGCCCTGCTCGCCAACAACCGCCTGACCGGCGAAGCGCTCGACAAGTTTGTAAAAAGAAGCGTGGAAATGATGAAGAGTTAAGATTTAAGATTCTCGTTATGAGGTGCGTATAGCGTATGTCAGCGCTATGGTTTCAATAGCAATTCCGGTTATTTGACCGTGGAGTTTTGATAGCAACGTCCACAGCTCGTAAAAAAAAGAAACCGCTCAAGCAATTGGGCGGTTTTTTAAATATTTCATGTATATTTGTAGAAGAATTTAGGAGATGAAAGAAAATAACATTCACAGCGTCGTTGGATTCTGATAACCAAAATCGCCTTCGTGTACGTTTGCAGACCGAAAACGGTGTGTTAAAAAATGTTACGTACCAATACGAAACGCTTCTTGGCTCTCAATGGGTGGCTGTTGTTCGCTACGATTGCGCTCATGGTTTTTTCCACCGTGATGTTTTGTTTCCCAATGGCGATAAGGAAAAGCAATCTATTGAGGTAGATTCGCTGAAAAGCGCCTCCAAATATGCAGAACAAGACTTGAAAAATCGCTGGGAATGGTATAAAGAACGGTATATAAACAAATTAAAGCAACAACAACGATGACACACAAAGAAACGATACAACGGAATATCGGCTTGACCTTTGATTTTGTGAGCTATTTACACGACAATCCAAGTGAGCTGGATAAGCTTCCCGATAATTTTACGTTGGAGCTTAAAGAAAAAGATCTTCCGGTAGAGGAATCCAAGCAGCGCGTGGGGAATACTTTTGCGCTGTGGCGCTTATGCTTCATTACATCCTGCCTCCAGCCGTTTTAAGTGGCAAAACAACAATTCTCCGGTTTGCTCGTCGTGCAGGTGCATTCCGTTGCCTTCGCAGTACCTGTATGCTTTGCACGAGGCGCAGCTGCCTGTTTTTGTCCAGCTTCTGTCCCTGAAAACCTGATAGCGATTTTGCCACACATCGGCAAAGCTATCTTTGTAAATACTACCCTGAATAAAATTTGCCCGCAAGTTCGGGCAGGCAGAGATAGAGCCGTCTGCCAGAACGGATGCAATGGAGATACCGGCACGGCAATAAAATAGGTTGTCGCGGACATCGCCCTCGTAGCTTCCCAAAAAACCTTCACATCCGTAGTTCAGCTTGATTTTCATTTCTTTCCGGGTTTGGCGGATGAAATCAAACAAGACTTTAAATGATTGGGGTTCGAGCTGCAAATCCTCGTGTGTTTTTGCCCTGCCGATGGGAAATATCGTAAAAATCCGCCACTCCTTTACGCCCGTTTGCCACAGCATCTCTTTCAGCTGCGGCAATTCGTCGAAATTCTTCCGGTTGACGCAAGTAGCTACGTCGAAACGAATACCGGGCGTTTTCGTCAGCAATTGAATGGCATGAAATGCTTGTTGGAAGCTTCTTGTAGCGCCGCGCAGCCAATTGTGCGATTGCTCCAGCCCGTCGAGGCTGACGGTGACGGAGCGCAGTCCCGCCCGTAAAAGCGATTGCAGGCGCTGTTCGTCCAGCAACATGCCGTTGGTAACAAGTCCCCACGGAAATTCCCGTGCGTACAGCTGTTGTCCGATTTGTTCGAGGTCTTTGCGCACCAACGCCTCCCCGCCGGTGAGCACAATCATCGTCTTGTGGGGATTGACAAGACCTTTCAGCTCGTCGAGCGCTTTCAGGAAATCCTCGGCAGGCATGTCCTTTACAGCAGCCTCTTTTTTGCACTCGCTGCCGCAGTGAAGGCATTGCAGGTTGCACCGCAGCGTACATTCCCATAAAATGTACTTCAGCGGATGCAGCCGGCTTTCGTTCTTCCGGTAACGGCGGAACAGCTCCAGCGCCAATTTTTTCCGAAACGGCAATTTTGCAGCGCTCATTCTTCCGGGCGAAGTTGGATATTTGCCTCTTTGCTGGTTTCGCCGGAATACCAACGTCCGTCGCCGCCGGCGAATTGGGGATTGTTAAATTCGACGGTCAAAGTTGTATCCTTAAACGCGCCGTTTTCCTCCCCGTCGATGTCGGAAAAAGTCAGCTGATACGTTTGGGCTTGCGGAAATCTGTGCTGATCCTTTACGCGGTAATTCCCGTTGTTATCCGTACCTGTTGAATCTGTACGGGCGATGACCGGACGTCCCTCGTTGTCCGTGCCGAGGTTTTGCCGCATGACCACTGCAATATTTTTTACCGGCTTGCCGGAATGAGAAGACGCCTTGCCGTTGATGATAAAATCGGCCGATGGCGTACCGTATTCAACAGGTCCTTCCAGCGAACATCCCAGCAGGGAAAGCGCTGCTGCAATGACCGTGTTGGCGATAGAAAGTATTTTTTTCATAGCGCAGCACATTTTGTGTTGGTTATACATATAAAATCTTGCCGTAAATTTACATTGTTTTCTATAATCTTGCAATACTACCGGTGCGTTCGGTTGTTAATTGTTTTAACAGAATAAAGATAATTGCTCTTTGACCTTTTGATTGACGTGAATTTCCGGTAGCGGACACAGTAAATCGCGTAACAGCGTTTTGTCGAAAACGGAAGCATTGATAATTTGTATTAAGTACTATGCAGCATTTAAATTTTACTATCATTACTGCCCAATAAAATCGGTCAAGTCCCGCAGGGACGGCACTTTATTAACCGTAGGCTTTAGCCTGCGGCAACGGCACGAATTATCTCCCCTCACGGACAGTCCCGCAGGGACGGCACTTATCCGCAGGCTTTATCCGGCGGATTTAACCGGCGGACACGCTATGCTCTCGTGCTGTAGCCATTACCCTATCTCCATCCGCCGGCTAAAGCCTGCGGTTAAGTGCCCTCTCTGCGGGACTGTCCGTGTGGAGAGGGGGATTACTTAGCTGCCGTAGGCTAAAGCCTACGGTTAATAAAGTGCCGTCCCTGCGGGACTTGCTCACAACAATTAGCTTTTATGGGAAGTATAAATTAAATGCTGCCTTGTACTTAAAGGAACACCACTTTTCAAAGACAGGCGGCGGTGGCGAAGCAGAGAAAATTGTTGCTAAATTGCTCGCAAAATACAACGGAAAACAAGTTGAGTTCCTACCGGAAGGCGGAAAAAAAAGTCCGGATATTAAATTTGACAACCATACGTGGGATATAAAGTACATCAACCACGCAAACGAAGAAACAATCAGAAATTGTATTAAAGACGCACGAAAGGCAGATGGAGCCATTTTTTATTGGAACACAAACGAAAAACTTAACGACTTGAATAATGCTTCAAACCGCGAAATCGGTCGATTTTTAAAAGGGCAGACAAGCAGTTTGCCGGATATTTACTACATGGATAAAAACGGGCTTTTGAAATTACTTTGGGAAAAGCAAAAGGGGCTAAATAACCCCTTTTGTACTGCGTATTTGTGATTTCCACCCCCCCCCCCCGCCGGACTGGTGGAGAATGTGAGGGCTTAACAAGCAGAACTTCCACCTGTACTTCCCCCTCATCTTTCCCCGTGGAGCGTTCGGGAATCGAACCCGATTATTTACCATAACGTCCAAAACATTGCACCACAAAAATACTGCTTTTTCCCAAACCTGCAAAAATATCGCCCAAAAATTTGCATGATGTAGATTCAACATCTCCATGCAACTTTATCGTACAAATATCGGAAGAAAATTTCTTTAGGTGAATAAAAGTTTAAATTTTTTCTGGGTCTGCTGTTTATTTTGTACTGTATTTCTTTTATTTGGTGGTCACTAAAATCATCGAAGTTGGCTTTTTTCGGGATGTACTGCCGAATAAGCTTGTTGGTATTTTCGATGAGCCCCCTTTTCCCAAGAAGAATAGGGGTGTGTGAAGAAAAATTGAGCCGTCA
>JAISLN010000159.1 GCA_031290835.1 Prevotellaceae bacterium | reverse complement strand
GTGGTGATGTCGGATTTCCATCTCGTGAATCCGAATGACATTGAATCTATCGAGGTGCTGAAAGACGCTTCGTCGGCCGCTATTTACGGCGCGCGCGGCGCCAACGGCGTGATTCTGGTCACGACTAAGCGCGGCGGCAATACCGGAAAACAAGCGCGTGTTTCCTACGATGGCTCGGTATCCATTAGCACTATGCAAAGGTACATGGAGGTGATGGACGCCAACGAGTGGATGTCTACCTTTAAGCAAGGTCTGGAAAATGCCAATGCATGGCAAGGCAAAAACTTTACCACAGATTTGTCGAAAATCTTTACGGACGAACGCCTATTTAACGCCGACGGTACGCCCAAGTATAATACCGACTGGCAAAAAGAAGCCTCCCGGACGGCTGTGTCGCACAACCATCAGCTGAGCATCCAGCGTGGGGACGAAAATTCGTCGGTAGGCGCATTTTTGAATTATACCGACCAGCAAGGCGTAATGCTTAATTCCTACTTTAAACGTTTGAATGCAAAGCTGGCATACGATGACAACCCCACCAAGTGGCTGTCAACCGGTGTGAACCTGATGGTAAACCACTCCTGGGGCAACAGGACTTCCGATAATCCCTACGGACAGGGTGCGATGCGTACCATGCTGGAGCAGCTGCCGTTTTTGCCGGTAATGCTGGACGGTGAATACACGCAAACAAATATCATCAGCACAACTGCCATCCCCAGCGACAAAGACGATGCCGGCAAGGGGTCTCAAAATTTTAGCCCCGAAGGCGTTGGCAACCCTGTAGAATTACTTGAGCGAATGTATGCCATGCAATACAGAACGCAGCTTTTCGGTAATGCGGCGTTAACTTTCCATCTTACAAAAGACCTGGATTTAAAAACGCAGCTTGGCATTGACTACCACAACAACCGCAACGCCAGCTATACGCCGTTTACCCCGCGCCCGATGATCAACCAAAGTTCTGTGGGCTCGGCTTCCGGCAACAACTCAAATACGCTATACTGGCAGGAAGAAACCTACTTGACCTACAATAAAACGTTGGACAAGCATCATATTAATGCAATGGCCGGCATGTCGTGGCAAGAGCGCAATTATACGTATTTTAGCGCTTCCGGCAGCAATTTTACCGACGATTTTTATGGCTACTACAACATGGGGAAAGGAACCGACCGCCCGTCGGTGAGCAATGACTACGACAAGTGGGCGATGAACTCCTACTTCCTGCGCGCGGCCTATTCTTACGACAATAAGTATATGGCAACCGTAACCGGTCGCTACGACGGATCTTCGAAGTTTGGGGAAAACAACAAGTATGCTTTCTTCCCGTCTGTGGGCTTAGGTTGGCTGGTCTCTAACGAAGATTTTCTGAAGGATAATCCGGTAATCAGCAAATTAAAGCCGCACACTTCTTTTGGTATAACCGGCAACTCCGAAATAGGCACGTATGCTTCATTAGCTGCCGTAAGCCAATCGAATACTATTGTCGGCAATGCTTTACAGGTAGTGTCCTATCTGGATAATATGCCGAATGCGAACCTGAAATGGGAGAAAACAAGCCAGTGGGATATAGGCGTTGACCTCGGCTTGTTCAAAGACCGGCTCAACGTTGAACTTTCCTACTACTATAAATACACCACCGACTTGTTGCTTGACCGTCCTGTACCCGAATCAACCGGCTACTCAAGCATCACAGACAACGTGGGCGAAGTGTCCAACCGTGGATTAGACCTGCTGATTACCGCATACCCGGTTGATACGCGCGATTTTCAATGGCGCACTACGCTTAATTTAGGCTATAACAAAAACCGTGTGGAGAAATTGGATAAGAGTTCATCGGTTGATCCGATTAGCGGCAAACGACAAATTACGCTCGACGGGTTCGTGGGCTATGATATGCTTATCCGCGAGGGGGAAGAGCTTTCCACATTCTATGGCTATAAACGCGCCGGCATTTATGACGGCAACCCGGCTAGCTGGGATAAAGAAACGATGAATGTACCCTCCACCACTGGCGAAAAGGTTACCTATAAGCAGCGCGAAATCCTCGGTAATGGCTTGCCCGACTGGATGGGATCATTCATCAACAATTTCAGCTATAAGGGATTTGATTTGACCCTAGACATACAGTTTTCAATGGGTGCGGAAATCATGCAAGAATTTTTCCACTCCACCGAAGCACGTTTCCTGACAAGTGGCCTTGACCGCCTTTACCAGGAGGCTTGGCACCCGACGCTGAACCCCGACGGTAAAGCACAAGCCATACGCCTAAATAACTTTGGTCAGGGTGCAAACAACCAGGCAGATGACACATGGGTTGCCGACGGCTCTTACCTGCGGGTGAACCTGATTCAGCTGGGTTACACCCTTAAACCTTCAGCTATCAAAAAAATAGGATTTTCCGCATTACGCCTATATGCCGGCGTTAACAATGCGCTCCTGTTTACTGCGTCTGACTACTTGGGATACGACCCGGACAACTCCTCCCGTCTGGGTGACAACAAGTGGGGTACGAATCGTCAGTTCTTCACCTATCCGCGACCGAGAACGATTACCTTCGGCCTCAACATCACACTTTAATTCATAACAATAAAAAAAATAGCAATATGAAAAACTATATATCCATTTTTTGCGTGCTTATGCTCTCACTATTGATGAGCGCATGCGATGGCTTTTTGGAAGAAAAGCCGCTGGATTCAAAAACATCCAATCAGTTTTGGGCCACCGAAGCCGATGCCCAATCGGCTGTAAATGCGCTTTACTTTGGTGGGGTTCCCTATCTGCACAATACCGACGTGGATGGAGGCTGGACGCCTAAAGCGACCATGTGGGGCGGCATCATGTCGGGGTTATTTGTTGATAAACGCAAGGACAGAACGTTTACCACGGCGTCCGAAGGCTGTAACTTCAACATAGAATCGTTCAACTCCACGGCATTTAAGCTATGGCATGAGTTCTACAAAGGTATTTCCCGCGCCAACTTTGTAATCGCCAATATCCCGACAATGGTCGGCGTATTAAGCGACGCCCAGATAAAGAATTTTGTTGCACAAGGCAAATTCTTCCGCGCGTATGGCTACTTCTACCTAGTCAAAGAATTTGGCGATGTGCCGTATATCGACGAGCCTTATACCTCTACAGACGGCATGGACAAACCGCGTATTCCTGCAGCAGAAGTATATAAAAATATTGAAGCGGATTTGCTCAGCATCATTGACGGAGATGCGCTGCCCAACAAAGCATTCTACGACAATGGTTGTTATGTAACCAAGCCTATGGCGCAAACGTTGCTGGCGCAGGTGTATCTACAGCGGGCAGGTGCGCCGCTCAATGGCGGAAATGAGTACTATCGCAAAGCCGCCGATATGGCTGTAAATGTGGTCAACGGTGGTCAACATGCGCTTATTCAGCCCGAAGGCAGTAGCGATAGCCTTAACTCTGCGTTTAACGTGATTAAAACGACGAAATCGTCTAACGAAATTATCTTTGCCAAAGAATACAACCAATCCAGCTTTAATGTAGGTAATTCTTACGCCTGCCGCTCAATTGGAACAGATGCTTTTCAGTGGGGCGTTTTTCATCCGGGAGGAGATGTTTTGTACAACGCCTACCTGCCTTGCGACATGCTGATAAAAAGCTATCATCCGGATGACATCCGCGGGCATGAAAAGCAATTCTTTTTCAGAATTTATACCGATGCTACCAATAAAAATGATACATTGGACAACGTTGGAAATTGGGCATGGTTTGATGAGCTTCCTTTGATTAACGGTAAGGATGGCGATAACAATATGCCGACATTCCGCTATGCCGAGGTGCTGCTGATTGCCGCCGAAGGTTTTGCACGAATAGGGCAAGAAAGCGAAGCCCAGGCGTATCTTAACCAGGTGCGCAAGCGCGCCGGGTTAGGCGACGAAACAGCCACCGGCGATGCTTTGATACAGGCTATTTTGACCGAACGTTTCCATGAGCTCCCCTTGGAGTTCAAGATCTGGGACGACATTCGCCGCACCCGCCTGTACCCGGAAGCAGATGGAGAAAACTCAGGCAAGCTCAAATGGGTTGCACTTGCATCGGCAACCATCCAAAACAAACCGGACGGGAGCACCAAAGTCGGCGCTATCCCCGAGTACGCTTTACTATGGCCTATCCCATTAAGGGAAATACAGGCCAACCCGGCGCTGGAAGGGCACCAGAATCCGGGGTGGAATTAGAGGCGGTGAAACAAAACATCCGCTATGAGCTAATTTTTTTTGATAGGTAGCGAATAATTAATGTCAGGGCACAGCCGGTTTTCCGGCTGCGCCTTTTCTACATTACAACGCAAAAATTTGTAAAATATGAAAACAATCGCTACTTTTGCGCACAAGAAATTCGGCGGATTGACTTGGCTCACCAATTTAGTAGCCATGCCTATCTATCCGGAAATAGCGCTCAGGCCGCAACTACCGCTGATGAGGTTAGATAAACAAATGAAAACCACAGGATACAAATTTGCATAAATCATACCAATTAATTTCAACAAAAACCATAACAAATGAAAAGAATCATCATGATTGCCGCTGCAACGTTCGCCGCGTGCGCACCAGCCAACGCTGCAAGCGCAGCCAACCCGGTAGAGTACGTCAACCCGCTGGTGGGGACGCTGTCTGTCCACGAATTTTCGACGGGCAACACCTACCCGGCCATTGCCCGTCCGTGGGGCATGAACTTTTGGACGCCGCAAACCGGCAAAATGGGCGACGGCTGGCAGTACAGCTACACGGCGCAAAAAATACGCGGCTTTAAGCAAACCCACCAGCCAAGCCCGTGGATCAACGACTACGGGCAATTTTCGCTCATGCCGGTGGTGGGAGCGCCCGAATTTGACGAAAACAAGCGCGCCAGCTGGTTTTCGCACAAGGGCGAGGTGGCCAAACCCTACTACTACAAAGTATATCTCGCCGAGCACGATGTGGTGACCGAAATCACGCCAACCGAGCGCGCCGCCATGTTCCGCTTCACCTTTCCCGAAAACGAGCGCTCGTTTGTGGTGATAGACGCCTTCGACAAGGGGTCGTACATCAAAATTATCCCCGAGCAAAACGCCATTGTAGGCTACACCACCCGCAACAGCGGCGGCGTGCCCGACAACTTCAAAAATTACTTCGTGGTGCGCTTCAGCAAGCCATTCACCTACACCGCCACCTTTGCCGGCGGCGCACTGGCTACAAAACAGCTGGAGCAGCAGGCCAACCATACCGGCGCAGTCATAGGATTTGCCACCCGCAAGGGCGAAAAGGTGCAGGCGCGCGTAGCCTCGTCGTTCATCAGCCTTGAGCAGGCCGAGCAAAATCTGAAGGAGCTGGGCAACGATTCCTTTGAAGCCCTCGCCGAAAAAGGCAAGCAGGCGTGGAACGAGGTGCTCGGCAAGGTAGAGCTGGAGGGCGGAACGCTCGACCAATACCGCACCTTCTACTCCTGCCTATACCGCGCAACGCTTTTCCCGCGCAAGCTGTACGAAATAACCGCCGACGGCAAAATAGTCCACTACAGCCCGTACAACGGCAAAGTCGTGGCCGGCCCCATGTACACCGACACGGGCTTTTGGGACACGTTCCGCAGCCTATTTCCCCTGCTAAACCTCCTCTACCCCGCGGTCAACAAGGAGATACAGGAGGGGCTTATCAACACCTACAAGGAGAGCGGGTTTTTCCCCGAATGGGCAAGCCCCGGGCATCGCGGCTGCATGATTGGCAACAACTCCGCCTCGGTGCTGGCGGACGCCTACCTGAAGGGCGTGCGGGTGGACGACGTGGAAACCCTGTACAAAGGGCTGCTGCACGGCACGGAAAACGTACACCCCACTGTTTCGTCCACCGGACGGCGCGGGCACGAGTACTACAACAAGCTGGGCTACGTGCCCTACGACGTTAAGATTAACGAAAGCGCCGCCCGCACCCTCGAATACGCCTACAACGACTGGTGCATCTACCGGCTTGCCGTTGCCCTAAAGCGCCCGCAGGAGGAAGTAAACCGCTTTGCCGACCGCGCCCGGAGCTACCGCAACGTATTCGACCCCTCGACCAACCTGATGCGCGGCCGCAACGCCGACGGCTCGTTCCAAACGCCCTTCTCGCCCTTCAAGTGGGGCGACGCCTTCACGGAGGGCAACAGCTGGCACTACACCTGGTCGGTTTTTCACGACCCGCAAGGGCTGATTAACCTCATGGGCGGAAATAGCACATTTGTGGCAATGCTCGACAGCGTTTTCGTAGTCCCCCCCATTTTCGACGACAGCTACTACCGCGGCGTAATTCACGAAATTCGCGAAATGACCGTGATGAACATGGGAAACTACGCGCACGGCAACCAGCCCATCCAGCACGCCATCTACCTCTACAGCTACGCCGGGCAGCCATGGAAAGCCCAGTACTGGCTGCGCGAGGTGATGAACCGCATGTACACCCCCTACGCCGACGGCTACTGCGGCGACGAAGACAACGGGCAAACCTCGGCGTGGTACGTGTTCTCGGCGCTCGGATTCTACCCCGTTTGTCCGGGAACAGATCAGTATGTGCTGGGTGCGCCGCTGTTCAAAAAAGCGCTGCTGCACCTAGAAAATGGGAAAACGCTCACCATTAACGCCCCCGAAAACTCCGAAGATAATAAGTACATACACGCCCTGTCGGTCAACGGCAAGGCGGTAACGCGCAGCTACCTCACGCACGGCGAGCTGCTCAACGGCGCAACCATTGAGGCAGCCATGTCGTCCACGCCCAACACCCAACGCGGCACGCAGGCGGAAGACGCTCCCTACTCGTTCTCAAGGCAGTAATCTTGGTAAAAACGCAACCGTTCCCGCGCCAATGCTTTTTTTAAGCGTTGAGGCGGGAACGGCGTATGCAATACGGAAACGTACCGGTGCATATTTTTAGCGGGCTGGAGATAGATTTGGAGGATGTGTGCTACAACCTGAACACCTAAAGCTTAGGATTACAATGGTTTACGAAGATAGCATTTGGCCACGCCGATTTTCAATTCAGCTTGCCGCTCACCGTAAAAATACCAACATGTTGGTATTGCGGAATACAGCTCGTCGTATTAAATTTGCAGCTGCAAAGGGGCATTTTTAAATTGCTGCGAGCATGAATTAATCCCGCAGGGGATTACCTCTCGGTAGAAAATAGGCGAACACCAGCTATTCTTGGGGGAGGAAAAAGCCCAATTGCCAAAATTTGTTGATAAATATTATTCAAATAAAATGCGTACAATCCAAAATTTAGCGCTACTTTTGCCGCTTCAAAAAACGCTTTTTCATACGGGCAATGAAATGCATTCCGAACATGGTAATATAGGAATTTCTCCCTGCTTATTGAGCGGGAGCGCCACAATGACGTTAGGGGCAAAATATTTTCTGCCCCTAACGTGTTCGTACACACACACACACACACACACACACACACACACACACACACACACACACACACACACACACACACACACACACACACACACACACACACACAC
>JAISLN010000158.1 GCA_031290835.1 Prevotellaceae bacterium | reverse complement strand
CCGAAGTGCGCGTGGCAAACGCCCTCGACATAGCAGGGATGCCTTCGGTAAACGTTCACGCCTACCGCTTTGAAAAGGGCGAAAACACGCTGGAGCTGGGCAAGGGGATAGCGCTGGTGCTGGGCTTCACCTCCGCAGACCTGCCCGCCACCCCGCGCGACGCAGGCTTAGGCAGCGGCTCGCAGCGCGAAACGGTGGACTGGCTGTTTTACTGATATCGCAATTTTTATACCTCGCGCAATATGCTTAACCCCGAATTCTGTGGCATTTTGCTTACACGCTTGTGCAGCTGATGGTTGAGAGCTGTAAACAGCTCTCAACTTTCAGCTATCTTGAGTATCTTCCTCTGTAAAAAAACTTTTTTCATTCGTGTGCGCTTGGAAAATCTTGGTTTTTCATCTAATTTTGTGCCATAATACCAAAAAAATTAATCACCATGGCAATACCGGTAAGAAGCATACCCGTCCTTGAGGGCGAGGTTGCAGAGCAATTTGAAAAAAATGCGCGGTGGGCAGAGAAGCATCGCGGGTCGGTCAAATTTTCGAAAGAGAAGATGGAGAGTTTTAACAAATTGATGGAGAAGTCAAGGAAAAACTTGATATAGTATTGGTTACAATGGATTTTCTTGACGCCTTTTGCACACAATTTGAGCTCAACAACGCAATATTGGCGCAATGCCAACCTTTTAGCTGCGGTGATGCGGATTTGGACGATTTTTTTCTCAATGACGCTGATAATTATAGCCGTCAAATGTTGGGTAAATCCTATTGCTATCGTTTGGATGCAGACCCTTCTGTGATAGTATGTGCTTTTACTTTAGCGAATGCTAGCGTGGATGTCTGGCATCTGCCGAACAGCAGAAAGAAGAAATTAGCAGAACTCATTCCTCATGAAAAACATCTGACTTCCTATCCGGCTTACTTAGCTTGTCGATTAGGAGTAAGCATCTTTTTTCGTGGTAAAGGAATAGGTACCAACCTAATGAATAACATCAAACTCTGGGTTATGAAACCTGACACAAAAGGAGGTTGCAGATTTGTTTCTGTTGACGCCTACAATAACGAAAGAACACGACGCTACTATGAAAACAACGGTTTTAAATATCTTTTTTCGACCGAACAACAGGAAAAAGATTACTTGGGAATGCCTCCCGAAAAAGAGCTGAAAACTCGCTTGATGTACTACGACCTGATGCTCTTGTCGGATAAGATGTAGCGACGCTACCCGATATAACCCCGAGCAATAATTTTCTTGTGCCGTTTTAGCCTGCCGCAGAGCTCCCCCCAATTTTCCCCTGACGTTCTCCGCAAAGAGCTTGCTTTAGTAAGCCGCTTTTTGTACTTTTGCGGCGGACATTCTCCACAAAAACAGTAAAAACAATGCTACGAAATACTTGAGTACCTAATACCAAAAAAATTAATCACCATGGCAATACCGGTAAGAAGCATACCCGTCCTTGAGGGCGAGGTTGCAGAACAATTTGAAAAAAATGCGCGGTGGGCAGAGAAGCATCGCGGGTCGGTTGATTTCTCCAAAGAGATGGCGGCATGTCGGGAAATGATAGAAAAATCCCGAAAAAACTTTATTAAGAAGTAACTGCCCAATGGGATTTCTTCAGAATTTTTGCTCCATATTTCCTTTGGATAAAGAAACCTTGGAGCGATGTCAGCCTTTTAGCTGTGGGGATGTAGATTTGGATGATTTTTTTCTCCATGATACCGAAAATTATTCCCATCAAATGTTGGGCAAGTCATACTGTTATTGCCTGAATGGCGACCCATCCGTAATTGTGTGCGCCTTTACGTTAGCCAACTCAAGCATGGACATCCGGCATTTACCGGGCAGCAGACGTAAAAAGGTGACGGCGCTTATTCCGCGCGAAAAACAGCTAAGCAGCTATCCGGCGGTATTGGTATGTAGAATTGGCGTCAATATGGCTTTCCGGAAAAAAGGTATTGGCTCGGAAATGTTAGACTTTATAAAATCATTGGCTGTTCAGCCTGATAATTGGTCAAGCTGCCGCTTTCTTACCGTTGATGCCTACAACAACGAAAGAACACGACGCTACTACCAAATCAACGGCTTCAAAGACCTTTTTTCAACGGAAGAGCAGGAAAAAGAATACATTGGCTTCCCGCCCGAAAAAGAGCTGAAAACTCGCTTGATGTACTACGACCTGATGCTCTTGTCGGATAAGATGTAGCGACGCTACCCGATATAGCCTTGAGCAATAATTTTCCTGTGCCGTTTTAGCCCGCCGCAGAGCTCCCCCCAAATTTTCCCCGAACGTTCTCCGCAAAGAGCTTGCTTTAGTAAGCCGCTTTTTGTACTTTTGCGGCGAATATTCTCCACAAAAACAGTAAAAACAATGCTACGACATACTCAATTTCTCCTCAAGCAATTTCTTTTCTGGATGGCAGCTTTTGCCTATTCACGGGTTGTTTTTTTCATTTTCTACGCCGACGCGCTCCGGCTGGAGGGCGTGAGGTGGTGGGAAATTTTCCCTACGCTTTTTCATGCGTGGAAGCTGGACGTTTCGGCAACCTGCTACCTCATGGTCATCCCGTTTGTGCTCTGCGCGGCGCAAATGTTTTCCAAAAAGAGCTGGTCGGCGCGCGCCTTTCTCGGCTACAACGCGCTGATGCTGCTGCTCTACTTCACCACGCTTGGCGGCGAGCTGGGTATTTACGGCGAATGGCAGTCCAAGCTCAGCTACAAGGCGCTGTTTTACCTGCGAAATCCGGACGAAATAGTCAGCTCGGCGCCTACCGGACAATTGGTGGCGCTGGCGCTGATGGTCATCGGTAGCGCTGCGCTCTGGACGTTTATTTTCCGGCGCTGGGTTTTGGACAAAAAGCTCGCAAAGGTGAGGTGGCGCTACGCCGTGCCCTACATGCTGGTTACGCCGTTTCTCATTTTGGGAGGGATAAGAGGCGGTGCGCGACCTATTCCCATACATCAAAGCATTGTTTACTTTTCAAAGAAGCAAATCCTGAACGATATTGCCGTAAATCCGGCGTGGAATCTTGTTCACAGCGTAACGCACGGAGCCGGCATGCTCGAAAAAAATCCGTTTGTTGCCATGCCGCAAGGCGAGGCGGAGGATATTGTTGCCGCGCTTCACCACGTGGAAAAGGACACAAGCATTAGCGTGCTGATCGTTGAAAAACCCAACATCGTTATCCTCATACTGGAGAGCTGGACGGGCGATATCGTAGAATCCATTGGCGGTACCGCCGGCATAACGCCCAACTTTGGGCAGCTGGAGCAAAACGGGCTAATGTTTGAGCAGCTCTACTCCGGCGGCAAGCGTTCGCAGCAGGGGTTGGCGGGAATTTTGGCGGGCTACCCCGCCCTGCCGCAGGTAACGGTTTGCGATTTCCCGGACAAGGCAAAGCGGCTGCCTACCCTCACGCAGCGCCTCAACGAAAACGGATATTTCTCCTCCTTCTACTTTGGCGGACAAATGGAGTACGGCAACATTGGGGCTTTCATTGCGTTCAACAATTTTGCGCGGACTGTACGGGAGGAGGATTTTACGGGCAAGCTGCACCGCGGCAAGCTGGGCGTGCACGATGAGCACGTGCTGGCAAGGCAACTCGATGACCTCCGCAGCGAGCCGCAGCCTTTCTTTTCCGTACTGTTTACGCTCAGCTCGCACTCGCCTTTTGACCAACCGCTCCAAAACGCCCTCGACTGGGATTTGCCCCAAATGCCATTCCTCAACTCAGCTTACTACACCGACAAGTGCCTTGGCGAATACTTTGCACAGGCGCGGCAACAGCCGTGGTACGACAGCACGCTCTTCATTCTGATTGCCGACCACGGGCGCGTGAGCCACATCCCGCGCGATTTCTACTCTTTTGAGTATGTTCACGTGCCCATGCTATTCTACGGCGAGGCGCTCAAGCCGGAGCTCAGGGGGCAGCGTATAGGCCATCTGGCAACGCAAGCCGACCTCCCAAAAACTTTGCTGAAGCAGCTGAAGATAGACGCTGCGCCGTTTCGCTGGAGCAAGGATGTTCTCAACCCCTACACGGAAAATTTTGCGTGGGTCGAGGAACATGTAGGCCCCGGCTACAAGCGCCCCGAGGGAAGCTTTGTGTACAGCTTTGATACGCATACCTTCATCAACAAAGATTTGCCGGCACGGGACAGCGCAAGAATTTTCAGAGAGGGCGCCGCCTACCTCCAAGTTTTGTTTCAGGAGTTTATAGAGCTGTGAGAAAATGCTGAAGCCTCCCCCAGCCTTCTCTGCGCAACGCCGCCAAAACAGCGCTCCACGCATTTGCAGAAGACGAAATACGACGCCTGAAATGTGAAACCTTTCTACCCAACATCGGCGTTGCTTGCTGCCTGCTGCGCGTTGCTGCCTGCGCCAACGGCGGCGGCGCGTCAGCACAACGTTTTTCGCTCTTTGTCGCTCACCATCACCGCCGACACCACAAGGCTCGACACGCTAAGCATTGTGCCGCACTCGCTCGTGCTGCGCGACGAAACGGGCAGCCTCATCCCCGATTCGCTCTTCTACGTGGACTACTACAACGCCCTGCTTGCCGGCCGCCTGCAAGGAAAAACCGTGCACGCGGCCTATCGCGCCTTTCCGGTCTTGTTTACCAAAGCCTACTTCAGCAAGGAGCACGAAAAATATCTTTCGGGCGACACCATTTTCAGCGCCCCCAACCCCTTCTTTGTGCCGCAAGGCAGCCTGTACCGCAACGAAAAGCTGCTCGACAACAGCGGGCTGGAGCACAGCGGTAGCCTCATGCGCGGCATTGGCGTGAGCACCAACGGCAACGCCTCGCTCACGTCGGAACTCTCGCTACAGCTGTCGGGGAAACTCACCGACGAGCTGAGCATGATGGCCGCCGTGTCCGACAAAAACCTGCCCCTGACTCCCGAAGGAAACACAGCGTCGCTACAGGAGTTCGACAAGGTATTTGTAAGCGTTTTTACGGACAATACAAGCCTTGCCGCAGGCGACGTGGAGCTGAACGAGGCGCAGGATTTTTTTGGAAAATACAGCCGCAAGGCGTTGGGGGCGGAATTTCGTACGCAGCAAAAAAAATCGGGAGGGGTTTTTCGGACAAGCGCGTCGGCAGGCGTGAGCAAGGGGAAGTTTGCGCGCAAAGCGTTGGAGGTTATCGACGGTAATCAGGGGCCATACCTGCTTTCGGGGGCAGAGGGCGAGCGCAGCATTGTGGCGCTGTCGGGCAGCGAGCGCGTGTACGCCGACGGGCTGCTGCTGGAGCGCGGCAGCGACGCCGACTACACCATCAGCTACGCCACCGCCGAAATTACCTTCATGCCGCGCTACCCCGTTACGCGAAATTCCCGCATCATTGTTGAGTTTGAGTACAGCGAGCGCAGCTACGCGCGATACATCGTAGGCGTCAAAAACAGCTTTGCGGCGCAACGAGGCAGCTTCTACCTCAACGCCTTTTACGAAGGCGACGCCAAAAATCAGCCCATTGACGAATCCCTGACCGACGCGGAGAAGCGGCAGATGGCCAACGCCGGCGCACAGACATGGCTCGCCGTAGCCCCGTCGGTGGACAGCGTGGCCTACAACGTCAACGAAATTTTGTACCGAAAAAAAGATACCGTAGCCAACGGCGTTGTTCACCACATCTACGAGTACTCCACCAACCCGAGCGAGGCGTTTTTTCGGCTGAAATTTTCGGAGGTCGAAGCCGGCAACGGAAGCTACAGGCTTGTTTCCTCTGCCGCCAACGGGCGCGTCTATGCTTGGGCGGGCAAGGGCAACGGAAGCTACGAGCCCGTGCAGGTGCTGGTTACCCCCAAGCAAAAATTTTTGCTCACCGCCGGAGGCTCGCTCGGGGCGGATTCGAGCGGCGCCGTTGCGCTTGATGCGGCGCTGTCCGGCAGCAGCGCAAACCTTTTTGCGGCGAGCCCCGGCGTGGACAAAACCGGCTTTGCCGTAAACCTGAAGGGCGACAAAGCGTGGAGCGTAAACGCCAAAAATCAGCTCCTCGCTACCGTTACCGCGCTGCTGTTCGACAAAAAATTCAGCGCACCGGAGCGCTTTGTCAGCGCCGAGTACGAGCGCGACTGGAATATTGAGGGGGAATTGTTGGGGCGGAATTTTCAGCAGTACTCCGGGCTTGTGGGCTACCGCTACGCCGACAAGCTCAGCTTCAACACCTCGCTAATGATTGTCAACGTCGGCGCAACCGATGCAGCGCTCAGCCCCGTCGATACCTCTTTTTCCGCCATGCAGGGCGCTATGCTGCACGCCGATTTCCGGCTGCGGCAGCGCCGATTTTCCGGCTTTGCCAACGCCAACCTTTTGCGCACGCTGCAAAGCAACCGCAGCACGCAATTTGTGCGGGCAAAAGCCGAGGCGGCGCAAGGGTTTTGGCGGCTTGCGGCAGGCCTGCGCGGCGAGCTGGAGCACAACAGCATCGCCGTAAACCATGCGTTGCAGCCTGCCGGCAAAGCGTTTCATGCGGAAGAGGTCTTTTTGCGGAGCGATAGCGGCAGCCATGCGGCGACAATTTTTGCCCGCAACCGCGTGGATTTTATCCCCTTTCGCAGCAAACTGAAAACCTACTCGCAGGCGCAGGAAGCGGGGCTTGCCGACGAGGTGAACGGAAAAAACGTGCGCAGCAAGTTCACCGCCGCCTTTCGCCACGTGCGCTACATCGACAGCGCCGCCACCGAAAACGTGCTGATGGGGCGGGAGGAATTTTCGGGGACGTTTGCCAAGGGGCTTATCGGCGCCTCTGCGCTGTACGAGCTGGGCGCAGGCATGGAGCCTAAGCAGGATTTCATCTACGTGGAGGTGGGCATGGGGCAGGGCATCTACTCGTGGCGCGACTACAACGGCAACGGCGTAAAGGAACTCAACGAATTTGAGGTGGCCGCCTTTCGCGACGAGGCTTCCTACATCCGGGTGGCGCTGCCGTCGCGCGAGTACGTGCAAACCTACACCGGACGATTCTCTTTTCAACTCAGCCTGACGCCCGCAATGCTCTGGCAGCAGCGCAGCGGCGTGCGGGGGTTTTTGTCGAGATTGGGCAACACGTTTTCGTTTAGCAACGCCCACAAAAGCCTGCGCAGCGACTTTGCCAAAAACGCCAACCCCTTTTACAGCGAGCCGCTCAACGATAGCGCCGTAGTAAACCAAAGCTACACGGCGCTCAACACGCTCACCTACCTCTCGCCAAACGCGCACACCAAGCTGGAGCTCGCGTGGCAAGGCAACAGGTCAAAGTATTTGCTCGTAAACGGCTTTGAGCTTCGCCGGAGCAGCGCCGTTGGCGTCAGCGCTGCGCAGCGGCTGGCGGACATACTGTTGCTAAGCGCAGGAGCGCAGCGCGAAGAAAAAACCTACGGCGCACAGTACGCCCAAGCCGGCGCAGGCTACGACATTCTGCAACGCTCGCTCAGCGCAGCCGGCGAAATCACCCCGCTAATGCACCTGCGGCTTAACCTCTCCTACAAGTTTTCGGTAAAAAAAAATCGCGCCGGTGCAGAGGATGCGCAGCTGCACGACGCGCTGGCGGAGGCCACCCTCAGCTTGCCCAAAAAGGGCATGGTGGCGGGCGGGTTCGGATTTATTTCCGCCGCCTTTAGCGGCGACGGCGGCGGCTCCGTAGCCTACGAAATGCTGCAAGGCTACCGCGCCGGCAGCAACTTCACGTGGAGCGCCACCCTGCGGCGGATGCTCGGCAAGGGGCTTGAGCTGAGCTGCCTCTACAACGGCCGCAGGCTACCCGCCGGAAGCGTGGTGCACAGCGGCAGCGTGGAGATGAGGCTGCTGTTTTAGCAAAGCGTTTTGGGGATGACGAATTTTTTTGGGGCTGCGCAAAGGAGTGGTCAAGAAAATCAGCACTCATGCTGTTGCGCACATTGGCAGCCGGCTAACTATTGGGGCTACAAAAATCAAGAAACTGCTTCACCTGACCTTTTACCCGAAGCGTGTAGATGCTTTCCGTTTTAACGGGATTGCGTAGTATTTTTTGCGCCATACCAATAGCGGCGGTGGTATCACCCTGCGCTACGTACAGCTCCCAAAGGTAGAACTTGGGACGTATGCGGGTTGGCGCCATGTTCGACGCCGTGAGAAAAGCCTGCTCGGCATGCTTGCCATCGCTGTTGACAGAGTAGTATTTGCCAAGCAAGCAATATCCCTCGCAAGAAGGTTGTACATCTTTTATTTTTTCGCTACGCGCAAGCAAATCCGGCCGGCTGTTGAGCCACATCATATAGTAATCATGGAAGTTAACGTTATGCTTCATCCTGTCGTACGAGCCGTTAACAGCATCAATGCTGCTTTTGTCGATTGGGTTATGGTGAAGCGTTGACAAAGCGCCCGAAAGATGCCGAATGTACCTCCCTGCCTGTACGCTTTGCCATGCAACACCTGCCGACAGCACAATACCCGCCACAAAAAACCATT
>JAISLN010000157.1 GCA_031290835.1 Prevotellaceae bacterium | reverse complement strand
TTTTTTACAGCATGTACGCAATTGTAGAAATTGCAGGACAGCAATTTAAAGTTGCAAAAGATCAAACGCTTTTTGTTCACCGTCTTCAGGATGCCGAGGGTGCATCCGTAAGCTTTGATAAAGTTCTGCTCATAGACAACGACGGCAAGGTAAACGTTGGCACGCCTTGGATACAAGATGCCACAGTGAGCGCAAAAGTCTTGAACCACCTCAAAGGCGACAAGGTAATTGTGTTCAAAAAGAAGCGCAGAAAAGGCTACCAAAAGCAAAATAGCCATCGCCAGTGCTTCACCCGTATTCAGATAGAGAATATTAACGCTTAAAACACTTACGAAACATGGCACACAAAAAAGGCGTCGGCAGCTCAAAGAACGGACGCGACTCGGAAAGTAAGCGCCTTGGCTTGAAGCTTTTTGGCGGGCAGCTGGCAAAAGCAGGTAACATCATCGTTCGCCAGCGCGGCACGGTGCACAACCCCGGCGTAAACGTAGGCATAGGGCGCGACCATACCCTCTTTGCCCTAGTGGACGGCACGGTGGAGTTTAAGAAAAAGTCAAACGGCAGGTCATACGTTTCGGTGCGGCCTGTAGCCACAGCCGCAGCATAAGCAGCGGCGATTTCCACACATTTTTGGTTAAAGCCCCTCTTTTGCGGAGGGGTTTTTTTTGTGTATCTTTGCGCTCATCTTACTGAAATTGAAATTAGAAATTATAGAATTACCCATGCTTACTCTAAAAACTATTCGCGAACAGCCCTCTACCGTAGTAGCGCGGCTGGCCGTCAAAGGCTTTGACGCGGAAGCCATAGCTGCCGAAATCATTGCGCTGGACGACGAGCGCAAAGCTACGCAAACCGCCCTCGACGCCAACCTTGCGCAGCAAAACGCTACCGCCAAAGAGATTGGCGCGCTCATGAAGCAGGGAAACAAAGCGGCTGCCGACGTCGCAAAATCAAGCGTGGCCAAGCTCAAGGCGCTATCGGCGGAGCTGGAGCAAAAGCTGAGTGCGGCAGAGCGCTTGCTGAGCGACAAGATGGTGCTGCTGCCCAACCTGCCAAGCGAACAGGTGCCCGCCGGCAAAACCGCCGAAGACAACGTAACGGTGCGGCAGGGCGGCGCCATCCCAACGCTGGCGAGCAACGCCGCGCCGCACTGGGAGCTGGCAAAAAGGTACGATATTATCGACTTTGAGCTGGGCAACAAGATCACCGGCGCGGGATTTCCAGTTTACAAGGGCAAGGGCGCCAAGCTACAGCGCGCGCTCATTTCCTTCTTCTTAGACGAAAACACGCGGGCGGGCTACCGCGAGGTGCTGCCTCCGCATCTCGTCAACGCCGATTCGGGCTTTGGCACCGGCCAGCTGCCCGACAAGGAGGGGCAAATGTACCACGCCGCCATAGACGATTTTTACCTCATCCCCACCGCCGAAGTTCCGGTAACCAACATCTACCGCGACGTAATTTTCAACCCTGCGGACTTGCCCGTTAAGCTCACGGCATACACGCCCTGCTTTCGCCGCGAGGCAGGCTCCTACGGCAAGGATGTGCGCGGGCTAAACCGCCTCCACCAGTTCGACAAGGTGGAAATTGTGCGCTTTGAGCTGCCCGAAAACTCCTACGCTGCGCTGGAAAGCATGGTGGAGCACGTGGAGAGCATTGTGAAGAAGCTGGAGCTGCCCTACCGCATCCTCAAGCTCTGCGGCGGAGACATGAGCTTTGCGTCGGCGCTCACGTTTGACTTTGAGGTGTTCTCGGCTGCGCAGCAAAAGTGGCTGGAGGTGAGCTCGGCGTCCAACTTCGAGAGCTTTCAGGCCAACCGCCTTAAATGCCGCTACCGCACGGAGGATAAGAAAACGCAGCCGGTGCACACGCTCAACGGCAGCTCGCTGGCGTTGCCGCGCATTGTAGCCGCGCTGCTCGAAAACAACCAAACCGAAGCCGGCATCCGTATTCCGAAGGCGCTGCAAAGCTATACGGGCTTTGAGGTGATATGCTGACGCGGAAAAGTGAAGGGGAAGAAAACCTTATTTTTAGCCAACAATGCCAGCAGAACGTATCATAATGGGTATCGACCCCGGCACTACGATAATGGGCTACGGCGTAATCAAAGTTACCGACCGCACGCCGGAGCTGGTGGTGATGGGCGTTATTGAGCTCAAAAAGTACGCCAACCACTACCTGAAGCTGCAAAAAATCTTTGAGCGCGTTACGCAAATCATTGCCGAGTACCTCCCCGACGAGATAGCCGTTGAAGCGCCGTTTTTTGGTAAAAATGTGCAGAGCATGCTCAAGCTCGGACGGGCGCAAGGCGTAGCCATTGCCGCCGCCCTTTCGCGCGATGTGCCCATCCGCGAGTATGCCCCCCGAAAAGTAAAGCAGATGATAACCGGACAAGGCGAAGCCTCAAAAGAGCAGGTGGCGGGGATGCTCAAGAGCATGTTTGCCATAAAAGAGCTGCCCAAAGAATTGGACGCCACCGACGGGCTTGCCGCTGCCGTGTGCCACTTTTACTGCACCACCTCCGTGATGGAGCAGATAGCGGCTGCATCGGCAGCTACGACAAAAAAATCAACCAAAAAAGCCGCGTCGAGCTGGGAAAAATTCGTTTCGCAAAATCCCGACAAAATCAAAAACAGCTAGCGCTAAGCTAACCCACATTGCAGCTCACGATGAATTAATATCCACCAGCTCAGCAGGATGATTTTTTTGAAAAACAGCTTTGCCTACTACGGATTTTTTGTTTTTAAAGGGGAACATAGCTGTACCCAAGTTTATCACAATATATGACACTACCGCTGATTTTACCGGCCTGTAACAATTTTCCTCCCAAAGCCAAACCGGCTATGTTTGCATCATGCTTTGCAAAAAAAAAAGAGAGTGCGCCTCTTTTTTGAGGTGCGCTCTCCTTTTCTGCAAAGCATGATGCTAGTAGCCACTATTTTGCACCAGCTGCGGGTTCTTGTCCATGTCGCTCTGCCGGATGGGCAGGTAGCGCATGTGCGGCTTGAAGATGCGGGTTTCAATTACCTCCGTTTGGTCGGGGTCGATAGCTGCCCTTTTGCCTTCTTCGGTTGCGCTGTCGTCAATCGTTCCAACGATGCGGGTTAGGGAGCCGTTGAGCACCGTTTCGGCAAGCATTTTGCCGGCGGCGTCTTTCCAGCGCAGGATGTCGGCGCGGCGGTGCCCTTCGCCGGCCAACTCTACGGTGCGCTCGCGGCGAATGAGCTCGCGGAGCGCTTCCTTCGTGCCGTACTTGGCTCGGTCAACTTCGGGCATGTTTGCGCGCTTGCGCACTTCGTCCAGCGCATCATACACCTCGTCGAAGGGTCCCGACAGCTCGTTCGACGCTTCGGCAATGGTAAGCAGCACTTCGGCGTAGCGGAATACTATCTGGCACATGTTTGTATTTTCGTAGTCGCCCCCATACTGCTCCAGCGGAACAACATACTTTGCCCACGTCAGGCACGTTTTGGATGAGTTGTCGGCTGCGGTTGGGTAGTCGGGGTTGTTTATGGTATCTGTCTTCCCATTTTCCGTTACTATTAACTTTTTGTCCAGCGTGTTCAGCACGCCTCCTTTCCAATTCTGTCCGGGGTAGAGCACAGTCATGGCCATGCGCGGGTCGCGGTTGTAGAACGGGTACTTGGGGTCGTAATCCGAGCTTTCTTCTTTCGTTTTTCCATCCGCCATTTCATACATGTCTATCAAGTTCTGCGTAGGCACGTTCGAGCCCCAGCCGCCTTCGCCGTTGTTCAGCAGGGTGATAATCCATTCCACCTTGTTCGGCTTAAGGTGCTGCACGGAGAGGATAATTTCTTTGGAGTCGCGCCCATCAAGGGTGAATAGCTTTGCATAGCTATTCTCCAGCTTGTAAATATTGAGGTCTTTGATGGCTTTTGCGGCGTCGAGGGCGCGTTGATAGTCGCCCCAGTAGAGCGCCGAGCGCATCTTGACCGCCAGCGCTGTGCCTTTTGTTACGTATCCGCGCGCCTTAGCCTCATCGTTGAAGCCGGAGATGGCGGCGTCGAGCTCATCGTAGATGTACTTCTTCACCTCTTCCTCCGACTTGCGGGGCACCTTGGCCTCGTCGGCGCTCGTGTAGGCGTCAATGATGGGCACGCCGCCGTAGCGGAAGTTCATCTTGAAGTAGTCGTAGGCGCGGATAGTTTTTGCCTGCGCTATGATGTCCTTTTTCTTGCTTTCGTCGGAAAAGGTCACCTTGTCAATGTTGTCCAGGAGGGTAATGCAGCGGCGTATTCTTGTGTAGCTGTACACGGAATTTCCCGGGTTGCTCGCCGAGAGCGTACCGTTGCCTATCTGCTGATTCCCTTCGTGGGCGTGGAAGTTGTAGCCTATATCCGACTGGTTGTCCCACTCCACAAAGTCTTCGCCCCGCATCCATCCGTCGTAGCAGCCTACGAGAAATTTTTCTGCGTCGTCTTCCGTTTCCCATGTGGTAGCGGGCGAGAGCGCATCGTAGGGGTACGTGTCCAGAAAATCGGAGCACGAGCCGCACAGCATCAGCGCTGCGCAGGCGTAAAGTAAAATGTTCTTTTTCATGATGTTTATCAATTAATTAAAAATGTTTTTCAAATCAGCTAAAAAGTCAGGTTCACCCCAAATGAGTGGGTTTTTATGAGCGGATACGACGAGGCTCGCTCGCTGTTGGTTTCCGGGTCGAGGTTTATCAGCATATCGTCTATCGTAAACAGGTTTTCTGCCGAATAGTAGATTCTTGCGTTTGCTAGGCCAACCCTGCGAATCAGCTGCGCGGGAACGGTGTAGCCCACCTGCAGGTTTTTGAGGCGCAGGTAGCTGGTGTTTTGTAGCCAAAAGGTTGACACGATGTTACGGGGGTCGCTGTTGGAGCTTTGCGAATCCCATATCCGCGGCATGGAAGCGCCGGTATTTTCGGGCGTCCACGCATCCAGCCACAGGGAGGAGGGGTGGGTAGCGTCGCCTGCAAACGTACCAAAGGCTTCCTGGCTGTAAATCCGCGCCATTTTTGCCGCTCCCGCAAATATCGTCGAGAGGTCAAACCATTTGTAGCCAACGTTTAGGTTCAGGCCAAAGATGTAGGCGGGGTTGGTGGAGCTGCATACCACGCGGTCGTCGCCGTTTATCTTCCCGTCGCCGTTGGCGTCGGCGTAGCGGATGTCGCCGGGCTTAAACGGGCGGGCGCCAAACATTGTTGTGCCCGTTGCGCTGCTGTACTTGGCATTAAAGGCGTCCACCTCCGCCTGCGACTGGAAGAATCCGTCGGCCTGATACACGTAGTACGACGAGATAGGCTCGCCCACCCGGTTGATGGTGTTGCCGTCTATCATTTCGTCCACGCCCCCGAGGTTAAGGATTTCGTTCTTGTTGTAGGAAAAGTTTGCCGTAGCCGAAAGGCTCCAGCCTCCCCAGCGGTTGCTGTAGCCTGCGCTGAGCTCCACGCCGCGGTTGCGCATGGAGCCTACGTTGTCCTTGTAGGCGGTTAGCGCAAATTCCGCCGGCACGGGCACGTTCATGATAATGTCTGTGGTTTCGCGGTCGTACAGATCAACGGATGCGCTGATGTACTTAAAGATGGTGAGGTCTATCCCTATGCCGACGGTGCGCGCTTTTTCCCACGAAATAGTTTCGATGCGGTAGTTGCTCTGGTAGTACCCGCTTTCGAGCGACCCGCCAAAGGGGTAGGTAGCGCCAAGGTTGTAGGTGTTGAGGTAGGGGTAGTAGTCATTTGTTGCGTCGCTGCTCAGCGCGTCCTGGTTGCCCAGCAAACCCCACGAGGCGCGGATTTTCAGGTTGTCCATCCAGGTGTTTTTCAGGCTCTCGGCAAAGGCTTCTTCGCTCACCCGCCACGCGGCGGAGAAGGAGGGGAAGTATCCCCAGCGATTTTTTTCGGCAAAGCGCGACGAGGCATCAGCGCGGAGGTTGGCTTCCAGCAGGTAGCGCCCGGCGTAGTCGTAGTTAATACGCCCAAAGCCCGACAGCATGGCCAGCTCGCGGGTGTAGCCGCCGTTGGTTTGCGTGGAGGTAGTGCCGGCGTTCATGTCGGTCAGGTTGTTGTTGGGGAAGCCCTGGCGCACCATAGTGTTTTCCGCGTAGCTATACTTCTCCGTATGCCAGCCCGCCAGCGCCTTCACGCCGTGCAAACCAAATTGCTTGTCGTAGTTCAGCAGCGCGTCAAAGTTAGCGCGGTCCCAGAGGTAGTAGCGCTCATCCAAGCGGTTAGGCCCATGGTATTTGTTCGGGTTATACTGAATCTCCTTGCGAAAATTCTTGTAGTGCTGTATGTTGCTCACGTATGCTCCCTGCAGGGTGGCCTTTAGCCCGTCAAAGAGCTTGTAGTCGGCGGCAATCGTTCCGGCAAAGTTCTGGTTGTACCTGTCCACCGTTTGGTCGAGGTCGAGCCATGCCACCGGGTTGCCGTCCGAAACCGTGCCGTAGGTACCGTCTGCGTTTTTGTAGGGAATCCAAGGGGCTACAACGTTCAGCTGCCGGATAATCTGGTCGGAGCTTCCGCCGTAGTAGCAGGCGTCGGGGTCTTTGTAGTCGTTCTTGATGTAGTCCATGTTTACCCGCACGGCAAAGCGATCATTGAGGCGGATGTCGAGGTTTGTGCGCCCGTTGAGCTGCTGGCGTTCGGAGTTGGGCAAAATGCCATCCTGCTGCAAAAAGCCGGCCGACGCCATGTAGCTCACCCTTTCGCTGCCGCCGCTCACGTTCACGCTGTGGCGCTGCTGAAAGCCGTTGCGGTACGCCAAATCGTACCAATCGGTGTTGGGGTGACCGTAGGGGTCGGAGCCGTCCTTAAACTTCTGCAGGTCGTCAGCCGTAAAGCGTTCGGGCTTGCCGTTCTCCGCCAGCGCCCGATTAAGCAACCGAGCGTAGTCGTACGAGCTGAGGCGCTCCACCATTTGCGTGGGGCTTTGCACGCTTGCGTAGCCGTTGTACGCTACCTTTGGCGCACCTGCCTTCCCGCGCTTGGTGGTGATAAGGATTACGCCGTTGGAGGCTTTTGAGCCGTAGATGGCCGCCGAGGAGGCGTCTTTCAGCACCGAAATGCTTTCGATGTCGTTCGGGTCAATGGAGTTCATCGTGCCGGTTTGCACCCCGTCAACCAGGATGTAGGGGTCGGCGGTGTTGAGCGTTCCCACGCCGCGCACGCGGATGGTGGCGCCATCCTGCCCCGGACGTCCCTGCGAGTAGAGCGACGTTACCCCTGTCATCAAGCCCTGCAGGGCTGTGGAGACGTTCTGAATGGGGCGGCTCGCCAGCGCTTTGCTGTCTATCTGGCTCACCGAGCCGGTAAGGTTCACCTTGCGCTGCGTGCCGTAGCCTACCACCACCACCTCTTCGAGCGACTGGTCGATTTCGCCCAGCAACACGTCAATGCGCCCGCGTCCGGCAACGGCTTCTTCTACGGTGGCCATCCCAAGAAAGGAGAATACCAGCGTAGCGTCGGCGGGTGCGCTAATGGTGTACCCGCCGTTGGCGTCGGTGGTAACGCCCACCGTAGAGCCTTTCACCACAACGCTCGCCCCCACCACAGGGTCGCCGTCGCTGCCGCGCACCGTGCCGGAAACGTTGAGAGCTTGCGCGTACAGCTGCATAGGCAGCACAGCGCAGAGCAATAGCAAAAGCAGCAAGCGCCCCGTGCGCCGTAGCCCGTTGCCAACCGCCTGAACAGGCGCGGACATCTTCCACCCCGTTCGATCTTGTTCAAATGTAATTTTGTTCATAATAAAAATAAATAAACCGTTACCGCCTACTCCTTATTTTACGTCGCGCTTTTCGGCGTATTTACGACGAACCTGATGAATGATGAATGATGATGAATGATGCTCATCCAAAAAATGGCGCGCGCCGGCTTTACTTTTGTAAAGGCGGAGAGGGCGAACCCCTGAGCATTTCTGGAAAATAGAGGTGGGCAAAGGCAAAAAAAAGCCGCACCACGAAAAAACGTGATGCGGCGGCTATATAGAGAGGCTATTGTAGAAGTGTGAAAAAATTTAGCTGAGCTTCCCAGCCAAATTACGTAACTGCTTGAGCACTGTGTGTGTGTGTGTGTGTGTGTGTGTGTGTGTGTGTGTGTGTGTGTGTACAACGTGCCCGCGCACAGTCCGTGCGCTAAAGCACGGTTTTCTGCACGCAAGCTACTTGTAGCAAACAGCGCCACCGCTAAGTTAGGAAAAAGTGCACACATCGCTTTTTAAATTAAATAAAAAGGGGATGGCAGTACCCTTAATTTTGAGATGCTGCAAATGTATAAATTTTTATTTTAAGTATGCTCTTCCTAAAAGTTAAAAGTATAGCTTTTATATATTAAATACGGAGTGATGGCTTGTAAACAACTAAAAATCAGCGGTATTTAAAGGTAGAAGTTCGAGCTTCTGCGCATGTACTACCTGCAAAACCACAGCTCAAAAGCCGGATACAAAGATTTGTGCCGAAATCAATTGCCTCAACAACCTCATTTTCATATTTTTCCGAAAAAAATTTCGGAAAAAAATTTCGTGCCTTTTGAACACCCTATCCGTAGGGCTTCAATTTCGGCGCTTTTTTTTAATCCCCTACGGGAAAACCGGAGCGAACCGGAGCTCAGCGAAGCCAATTGGGAACAAGGAGGGACGCCGTTTTTTTTCTGTTGATATTATTGCTGCCCTACGGACAATCGCAGCGAATTAATTCAGAATGTTGAATAACGGGCGCAAAACAAATTTGCATCGTTGGGTAGCGAAGCAAAGCAATCCGGAGCGAAGCGGAGCTTATCAGCGAAGTCAACGCGCAGAATAGGTAAAAATAAGGTTTTTGCATGCAAAAAACTCTTAGCTCGTAGCTCTCCACTCGCTTAGCTACACAAAAGGACGGATGACAGCAGGAAAGCTAAGGCAAAACCAGCCGACGCTAAGGCAAAACCACGCGGAAGCCAATATCGTTGCCGCCAGGGTGACCATGGTGTAAGGTATGGAGGCGGTAGGTTGCGATGCATTGTTCACTTTCGGTGTGCCAGCTGCCGCCGCGGGTCATGCGGTGACTGCCGTCAGTAGGGCCTGTAGGATTCGTACCGCTGGGTAAGTTTTCGCTATCCCAACCCTGACACCACTCCCAAACGTTCCCCAGCATGTCGTGAATGCCCAACCCATTTGCTCCATCTACCGGCGCAGAAGTGCCACCATCTGTCTGGGTCTTGCGGGTGCCTACCGCATGCACGTGATTCCCAGAGTTATCTTTATACCAAGCCACCTGCCATGTTATGTACCCTGACTCTATTTTGCCCCCGCGAGCCGCGTACTCCCACTCCGCCTCCGTGGGCAACCGGTACTTATGCGCAGCATCCGTAAGCCCCGCAGCTTCATTCAGCTTCGCCAAAAAGCTATTTACATGGGAATAGCTCACGTATATCATCGGCAGGTTGTCGCCTCTAAATTCACCGCTGGGAATAGTGCCAGGAAAATTACCCATCACCGCAAGCCACTCCCCCTGCGTTACCTCATACTTACCTATCCGAAAACCTGATAGCGTAACGTTGCTGGTGGTGTAGCCGCTGCCCATCATAAACGTACCCCCCGCTACAGCAACCATCGGCATAAAGCATGCCGGAATAGACTTGCTGCTGCTCTGAAGGTGGCCTACCACCTCCCACGCCACCTTCGTCAGCTCCGCCGGACTCATCTCTCCGGTAGCGCCGCGATTAAACGTAAAATCGGCGCTATAGGATGTAGGAACGCCGCTTGAAACATCTATGAGGTGCGCCGAATAAGGCTGTGTGCCATGCGTGAAAGAAAAGGGTGCGTCGCCGTTCTTCTTCGCCTCCACAAGGCATACCTGCGACAAGCCTTGCGCATTTGCCCAATCGCGAAGCTCGCAGAAATCCACATCGCCGGATGCCCGCCGCAGCGCCTTGAGCTTGTCCTGAACAAACTTTTCGCGCGTTACCGGCACGAGGTTGGAGTTGCCGCGCTTGAGCTCCTCGCCCACTATGTGCGCGAGCACATCCCCATACAGCCAGCTATCCACCCCTACCACCAGCACCGCCAGCGGCTGTCTTTGGGCATGCGCCTGCGCCGCTAAGAGCAGCAGCGCGAATAAAGAAATCATTACCTTTTTCATGTTGTTGTTGTTGTTGTTGTTGTTGTTGTTAATAATTGATTGATTTCGATTGATTTCGTTTAATCTCGATTGATTTCGATTGATTTCGTTTAATCTCGATTGATTTCGATTGATTTCGTTCAATCTCGTTTAATCTCGTTCAACTTCGATTAGTTGCCTTTACATTATTTTCAACTCGCTCCCTGCCGCGCCATTTGCTCCCTGCCGTCATTCCGAGCGCAGCGAGGAACCTCCCCGCGCTACCCTTTGCATCCCTGCGGGATGCGGGAGGAGCACAATACGCGCTCCCAAGTCCCGCAGGGACGGCACTTCTCCCCCCAATTCAAGTGTCGTCCCTGCGGGACTGTCCTTGAGGAGGTGCGTTGTTCCTGCCGTATCCGTAGGCTAAAGCCTACGGTTAATAAAGTGTCGTCCCTGCGGGACTTGGGCCAACGCACGGTATTTCGCGCTTTGCGCAATTCAAAATTCAAAATTCAAAATTTCCTCAAGTCTCTGCGGGACTTGGGCTTACGCACAATAATCCGCGTCTTGCGTCTTGCACCTCGCGCAATTACTCACCATTGCTTTCTCAAGGTGTTCGTGAGCTCGCTTCGCTCGGCTCAAGATTTCAAAATCTCCTCCGCCAGCTCGTCGAGGTTTTCGATATTTCCCTCAATAAAGGCGTTTGCGGCGTCCGTGAGCAGGCTGATGTTCTTGTCGGAGGCGTCGTCCATATCCGGCTTGGCGCCGTGCAGGGCGGGCTCCAAGCGCCGGTAGCGGTGGGGCGCACCCGCCGCCGCAAAGATGCGCCGCAGCTGGTAGTCCACCACCTCGGCAGACGAGGAGAGCAAAATGTCCAGCACGGGGCGCGCCCAGCCTCCCAGCCCCCAGCCCTTTGCCTTGTGGTAGTCGTACTTTTTGAGCTCCTTGCCCGTGCCGATGGAGAGCACAAAGAGGCCGTCGGCGCTTGCGCTTGCATCTGCGCTTGCCGTAGCGGTTGCCGCCTTTTCCTGCTCGGCGAGCTTTTTGCGCGCCTCCACGTAGGCGCAGAGCGCCGGGTTGCCGGCGTACATCCCGCCGTCCACCAGGTAGGATATGGCGCCGCCCAGCGAGCGCACCTGCGCCGGCTCAAAGTAGGTGGGCGCGGCGGAGGTGGCCCGCGCCACGTCGCGCAGCAGATAGTTGCGGTGGGCGTAGCGCTGCGCCTCGGCGCCGGTAAAGAGCATAGCCTGCCGCTTGGCGATGTCGTAGGCTGTAATCAGGCAATCTTTGCGGGCGTCGGCAAGGGTTGCCTCGCCCATTACTTCGAGCAGCACCCGCTCCAAGCCGGCCGAAGAGTAAGCTTCGGAGCCAAGCCCCAAAAGGCGCTTCCGCGAAAAAATTTCCTTGCCGCGCCGGGCGTACAGGTCCACCGCGTCTTTGGCAGCGTAGCGGCTGTGCAGCGCCTGCCCCTCGGCGGGCGGCAGCAGGTAGAAGCAGGCAAGGATGCCGCCCGTGCTCGTGCCCGCTACCATGTCGAAGTAGTCGGCAAGGGTGGCGCTGTCGCTGCCCGTGCGCTGCCGGAGCTGCTCCTCGAGGTAGCTCAAAATTACGGCGGGGATGATGCCGCGTATGCCGCCGCCGTCTATGCTCAAGATCTTGTACATCGAAGTGAGATTTACAGAATTTTTAGGTTTTTTTACAGGATTACAGAATTTACATCGCAGCCGTCATTCCGAGCGAAGCCGAGGAACCTTCTCGCACTCCACCTGCCTCTTGCCCCTTGCGGCGACGGGCGCGACAAGCGGCGGCGGTCTGCGGGGAGGTTCCTCCGCTCCGGTCGGAATGACGGCAGGGAATGAGAAAATAACGGCAGGGAATGGGGTAATGATGGCCGCGAGTGGGGTAAATGACGACAAGGGGTGACAAAAAACCGCACCATGCAAAAAAAACATGGTACGGTGATATCTGAATTTTGAAAAATATTTTGTATAATACGCGCCCGCGTAGGGGCA
>JAISLN010000156.1 GCA_031290835.1 Prevotellaceae bacterium | reverse complement strand
CGCTACATTTACAATAAGCCAAGCAAACACTTATTTTGTTAAAGCGTTGAATAGTAGCAATGCGGCTTTAGGAGCATATCCTAATAGCACATCCGCTCGATTTCAGGGAAATCCGACCGCTACAGCTATTCATGCATCAACCGGTCTTCCCACTGATAATGGTGCAGGGTTGCGCACCCTGCGCTTTGTTCCCGTTGCAGGCATAGATAGCAGCTACCCCTTTATATTTGAAAAAGAGGCCGCTATTACAAGGTGGTTTTACATTGAAAGCTTGGATCCGGCAAACGCTTCAGCGCCCTACCTGACGCTGAAGGAGGACGGGAAAACCTTTGAGCTGGCGGCAAAAAGTGCGGAGAATATTGGGCAGCTGTTTGGCTTTGTGAGCAGCGATAACGGAGAAAACACTTTCATAGCCAACGCCGCCGCTCCCTCAAAGTACCTCAACCTTTCCGATGCAAGTACTGTTGAGCTGAGCGCGACAAGCAAAACGTGGATATTGAGGCACGTGCTTGCTCCTAAGATAAGCCCGGCAATACAGGGAATTATTCGTGACGAAAGAGGTACCGCCGCCGGTACTACTTCCGGCGGGAAGATTATTGCCTTTGCCGATAATACCCTTAAGGGGGAAGCGTGGAATAATACTTTTACCACCTACAGCAACAAGTTCGCATGGGCATTTCATGAGGCGAGCGTGCAGCAGTGCTCTTTTGCAGCGTCAAGCGACAATACGGTTTTGGGCAACGTTAGCTCAAGTGTGCCGAACGGCAGCTACGAGCAGGGTACATCCATAACGCTGACAGCCATTCCACTACCGGGTGCGGCGTTTGTAAATTGGACAAGCAATGGCGCAGTGGTGAGCACAGAAAACCCCCTGACCCTTGTTGTGTCGCGGGATACTGTGCTGGTCGCCAGCTTTGCGCCGAGCTCCTCCGATGAGGGCGGATCCGGGGCAAGGAGGATAAAGGCGAACATAGGCGAGAATTGGCGCTTTAAGTTGGATATTTTTGACAACGCTCCCGCTGCGGCGAATTACGTCGATGGCAGCTGGGGAACAGCTAACATTCCGCACACGTGGAATGCCGCAGACGCCGCCGATGGCGGAGGAAATTACAAAAAAACGGCAGCTTGGTACCGCAAAACCATTGCGTGGCGGCCGGAGTATGCCGGCAAAAAGCTGTACCTTGAATTTTTAGGGGCAAACTCTCAAGCCGAGTGTTTTGTCAACGGGCACGCTGTAGGCTCGCACAAGGGCGGCTATACAGCCTTTCGATTTGACGTAACCGACAAAATGACCACGGGCAACAACGTAGTTGCCGTGAAGGTGGATAACCGGAACTCCGAAGAAATTTGCCCCAAATCCGGCGACTTCTCTTTTTACGGCGGCCTGTACCGCAAGGTTTTTCTGGTGGCAACGGACTCCGTGCATGTTGACATGCTGGACAACGGCGCTTCGGGGCTTTACCTTACCACCACCGGCGTGTCGGCAACCGGCGCAACGCTTGGCGTGAGGGCAAAGGTACTCAACGAAAGCGCAGCCTCCAGAACCCTGACTGTTACCGCAGTATTGCGCCATCCCTACCGCTTTGATGCTATCGGCGAGGTGCCTTCTCCCATTTTTAGCGTCAGCGACATGACGTCCGGCGGCGGCGCGGTTGTGGAAACGTTGAGCGAAACAGTAACCATTCCCGCCGGGGACTCGGCCACCTTTGACAAAAGCGTAGCGATAAGCAACCCCCACCTGTGGAACGGGAAAACCGACCCCTACCGCTACCTTGTTGATTTTAAGGTTACTGAGGGCGGTACAACGCTTGATTCGCTGTCCGACTACGTAGGCTTTCGCTTCTTCAGCGCAAGCAAGGAGGGCTTTTTCCTCAACGGACGCTCCTACCCCCTGCGGGGTGTGAGCCGCCATCAGGATAGGAAAGGGAAGGGCAACGCCCTCACAGAGCAGGATAACAACGAAGACTTTGGGATGATGTACGAAATGGGGGTTAACGCGCTGCGCCTGGCGCACTACCCACAAGATCCGTACATGTATGAGCTGTGCGACAAGTACGGTATCGCCGTTTGGGCGGAGATACCATTCATTGATGTGCCCGGAAATGAGGCCAATCGCGCCGCCTTTGAGGAGGTTACCAAGTCGCAGCTGCGCGAGCTGATACGCCAGCAGTACAACCGCCCCTCCATACTGATGTGGGGCTTGCAAAACGAGGTGAGCACCAGCAGCTACGATAGCTACATGAGCGTTTTCATGCCCGCGCTCAACAATCTTGCCCACAGCGAAGACCCCTCGCGCCTCACCACGCAGGCGCAAGCCGGCATGGAGCGCTACAATTGGACAACAGACCTGTACGCAAAGAATCAGTATCCAGGCTGGTATCAGGGCGGAAGCGTAGGCAGCTACATGGACGGATTTAGCGCGACGCCCCAGCTTGTAGGGCTTTCGGAGTATGGCGCAGGCGCCAACATTTATCAGCATGAGGTAGATCCGGCGCAGCCCGTCCACAACGGGGCATGGCACCCCGAAGAATACCAGAACAAGGTACACGAAAGCGCCCTAAAGGATATTACGGCGAGACCGCACATCTGGGGTACTTTTGTGTGGAACATGTTTGATTTTGGCTCCGACTCGCGCAACGAAGGCGAACAGCCCGGCGTGAACGATAAGGGGTTAGCTACCTTTGACCGCAAGGTAAAGAAGGACAGCTACTACCTCCACAAGGTAAGTTGGAACAGCGCCCCCGAAGTCTATATTACCAGCCGCAGGTACAACGTGCGCAGCGTAGATACCACCCCCGTTACCGTTTACTCCAACGCCGACAGCGTAGAGCTGCTGGTCAACGGCGTTTCGCAGGGCACAAAAAAGTACGTGGAGGGGGACTGCGGCGTCTTCAAGTGGAGCAAGATTACGCTGACTAACAAGGGAATAGGGGACGCTGCAAAAAATATCATCCTTGCCCGCGCCAAAAAAGGCGAAACGCTTGTAACGGATACCGTGATTTGGAGCAGGGTGCTGAGCAGCTCCACCCGCTTGTCGGCAAAAAGCTTAGTGGTAGATAATGCCAACCGTACCATTGCGCTGACCGCCGCTCTGCAAGCCGATAACCTGCGCGACGTCATCCGGGGGGAGTATGGCGCAACCTTTGTGCTGGTGGAGGCTGACGGGGTAACACCCGTAGCAAGCGGCGCGGTAAAGGTAGGAATGAAGCTGCAAGTAACGGCAGAGGACGGGCAAACCAAAGCCACCTACGAGCTTATCATGCGCCATATAGCCTTGCGGAAGCGTGCTGTGGCCACCTCTAATGAAGCAGCCAACCCCGCCCGCAACGCCGTTGACGGCGACAATGCGACCCGCTGGGCCGCTGCCGGAAGCGGCGTAAGCTCAATTACCATTGACTTGGAAAGAAAATACGTGCTCAACCGGATAAGCCTACTCTGGTTCAACAACACCAACAGCCGTGCCTACAAATATACGGTGGAGGTGAGCACAGACGGGCAGACGTTCACCCCTGTCGTAAACCGTTCCGACAACGCGCAGCCGGAGTGGGTGGTAGATAGCATAGACGACGCTGTGGGCAGGTACGTGAAGATACATGTAACCGGCTCTACCAACTCCGGCGCCTACCCTTCCATTTGCGAGGTGCAGCTTTACGGCTGGGCGCTTTCGTCGCAGAAGTACAAAATAGACTATGAGGCGCGTACTATTACCGTGCCGGCCGCCGCCGAAATTCTGCCGGTGGCAGCCTTTGAAGCAAACATCACCTTTATGGGCAGCCTGCAAGGGTACAGCGTGCAGAGCGAAGCCTACTACATCATGGCGGGCGATAGCCTTATTGTTACCGACTTTGCAGGCAAGCAAGCAGCCTTTACCGTTGTGGTGAGCAACCAGCAGGTAACGCCGGACGAAGATGACCGCTTTGCGTGGAGCAACATCATCTTCAAAAGTGGCGGCGCCGCGCTCGAGGATAAGGGTAGCGATGAGGAGGTAATGACGGCTGCGCCGGACGCCGAGAAGGGAGAGCAGCAGTGGAGGCTGGTAGGCGACGACTCCACCTCTGTGTTCGTTGAATCGCGCAGGGGCAACCGCCTTTACTTCGACGGCAGCTTTTACAGAGCCGGACAAGCCGCAGCGCCTGCCGAGTTTGAGCTGGTAGCCAACACGGCAAAGAACGGCTTTGAGCTCAAGGACAAAGCGCAGGGTAAGGGGCTAAACCAGTTTGAAGGAGGAGGAGCAGGTAGAAAGTTGTCCGTTTACAACATGAACGACAATGGCAACATATTCACTTTTAGCGCTGTAAATATTGACGACGATGCTACCGAAACGCCTGAAAATCCTGAAAATCCCGAAAATCCTGAAAATCCCGAAAATCCCGAAACGCCTGTAAATCCTGAAAATCCTGAGAATCCTGTAAATCCTGAGAATCCTGTAAATCCTGAAAATCCCGAAACGCCTGAAAATCCCGAAAATCCTATAAATCCCGCAAATCCCGAAACGCCTGATACAACCGGCACTTCTGAGACGCCGGACATATCCGAAGGCACAAATCAAGGGCAAGAAACTTCTGTGGGAGCGGAAAAGACAAAGAGCATCAAGGTGTATGCCCGCGACGGATACATCCGCGTGGAGGGAACGAAAGCGACCCCTGCGGTTTACAACCTTATGGGCGGTAAGCTTGACGCAACCCGAAAGCTGCCCGCAGGAATTTACATCGTAAAGGTGGACGGAGTGGTAGTGAAAGTGCTGGTGAGATGAGAAATTTTGAATTTTGAATTGGCTTCGCCCGAATAGCGCGATGCTTCACAGGGTCAATATGTTGACTTTAAAAGTGTAGCTACAGCATTGAGGTAGCCACCGGCTATCAAAATTAATAATTGTTTTTGCTTATTTTTTATTTTATCAATTTACCCTTTAACCATTAAATTAAAAAAAATTATGAAGCGTTTATTTTTGTTTTTCATTATGGCTATTGTAACGCCATGGGCATTAGCTGCCGCAACCCCCTCGCCTTTTCCCCAGCTGAGCGAAAGCGGCACGGAACACTACTATACAATTTTCTCACACAGGGCAACCAGAGTGCTGAAAAATAACGGCGTAGATTCGCTCATCACCTCTGTGAAGCTGGCGGAAAACGACTCCCTGAAGTGGAAATTTGTGCGGGTGCAGGCACACCCCGACAGCAGCCACCTCGACACGTTCAAAATTGTATCCAAGCTGAATGGCGAGGAGCTGTACTATCAGGAGTACACTTACGTAGGTGAAGGAAAAGGTACCTACCTAAAGAACCCTAATACCGGCAAATACGAATTGGTAAATGCGGGTGCGGGGGACTACAGCAAGCTTGATAGGTTTGTTACGGCTTCCGCAGGTAATGGGAGCACCTTTGTTTTCAAACACTATAAAGATGAAGCCGGATTTATTTTCCAAATTTGGTGCGTTGACGCTGCGGAGAACGGGTCTTTTGTTAACATGACCAACAATACTGCGCCAAAGTACAACATTTGCGTTTATAGCGTCAACAACGATGGCGGCAATCCCTTTAGCGCGGTGAATAGCAAAGACGATTTTGGCGTTATGTACCAAGACGCTCCCCAGCTCAGCACGAGCGGCAGCCCCATGTGGTATCAGCTGCAATTTGTGAGGGGCGGCAAGGTGGTTACATCAAAGGGGGAAAACTCTGAGGTATTGCAAGAAGCACGGATAGAAGCAGGCGATTCATCCGCCCAAATGTTCAGGATGGAGGGTGATTATCTTGATGGCTTCAAGGTTATTTGCATGGTTAACAACATGGAAATGAAGTATAACGAAGTCACCAACAGTATTATTCTTGTAGCATCAGGTACGGGAGACTTTTTTTTGTTTACCAAAACACCCTACCCGGAGTATTGGCAGCTCAAGCATGTTGATAAAGTGAAATTTATTAACGAAACTCAAGGGAAAACCTGCCTTTATGGCGTTGATGACGATGCCGGCAACCGCTTCCGCTTTATTGAGGAGAATTACGACCCCTACGCCGGCGCCCCAAGCTTGAGCACCGCCGACGCCCCCAAGTGGCACTACCTGAAAAACTCAAGAGCCAACAGAGTGCTTAAGTTTAGAGGGTTGGAGGAGCAGATATATACGGAGGCGCTTGCGGAGGGTGGCGTAAAGCAGGATTCTCAGCTCTTCAGGTTTGAGGGCAGCTACAAAACCGGCTTTAAAATTATAGGCAAGCTCGGAGGAGAGCTGAAGTTAACCAAAATCGCTAACAATGATAGATTTATTGCAGCAGCAAGTGCCGGAGACCTCTTTAAGGTTGAAAAATCTGCCAACCTCGACTACGGAACCGACAAGTGGGGAATATGGCACAGCGACACAGAAAACGGGCTTAACGCGCACAATGCCAAAGTAGATGAGGTAACCACCTACAACATAAGCGATGCAGGCAGCGTGTGGGAGTTTATCCACGTGAGCAGGCAATTTACCATATCGGTCAACGACGCCGCGAAGGGCAGCGTGAACAAAGGCTCCGGCTTGTTTGTAGATAGCAGCGAAATTGTTATCGTGGCAACGCCGAAACCTCACTTTGGCCTGGATACTTGGACGCTCAACGGCGTTAACATACCGGCAACAAGCGATACGCTTGCGCTGAAGCTTGATAGCAGCATTACGCTGGTTGCCAACTTTAAAGGGAACGATACCTTGCTCAATACGCTCACCGTTACAGCGAATGACGGAAAGAGCGCGCTGTTCCCCGCCTTTGACCCCCAAGCTGCCGCCCAAACGGCGAGGGTGCCAAGCAGCGTGCAGAGCATCAGGATAGAGGCTACACCCGGACACGAGCTATCCGTTCTTACGGGCGACACCGGAACATTTACGCTGACAGGCAACTCAACAGCTTACACAATTGCTGTAGCTGCCGAGAATGGAAAAACCAAAACGTACACGATAACGGTGCTACGCGCACAGCCGGAAGCCTCAAGTGATGCAGCGCTTACCATTACAGGATTGGCAGGCAGTACGGTTAGCACCCCAGCCGACAGCATCATTATGGTAAGCATACCCAGCGATTCCGGCAAGGTAACCATTGCAGCAAGTGTGGCGTCGGGGGCTGTTTTTGCGGGCACTACAGGGACCTTTGAGCTTGCCGCGGATAGGGATAGCGCGCTTACCTTTGAGGTGCTGGCCGCAGACTACCAAACCTCCAAAACGTACACGGTTATTCTGCACCACCAAAGCAAGAACGCTTACCTGAAGACTCTCGCCATCACCCTCAAAGACGGCAATGGGACAAATCTACTTTCGCCAAGCTTTACCGCCGACAGGGTGTCGTACACGGCAACCCTATCCAAGGGTCGTATAGGCGCAGCGGTTGACATTGCCGCTATCGCCCAAAACAGCTACGCTACAGTAGAGGGCACAGGCGCGAAAACGTTGGCGGGAGCCGACACGTTCCGCGTGAAGGTTACCCCCGAAGAGGGAACGCAAGCTGCTACCTACACCATTGTGATGAAATACCTCAACAATGACGCCACGCTGAAATCGCTCACGATAGCCGAAGGCGCTCTCTCCGGTACTGCGGTACCCCTCACGCCGGAGTTTGCCCCGACCGTTACCGAATATACGGCGCGTACTGCAAGCGTTACGGTGCTGCTATCGGCTGTTGCAACCGATGGAAATGCTGCGGTGAATCCCGCCAGACAAACCGTTACCTTGATAGATGGGAACAACCCTGTGCAAGTCAAGGTTAAGGCGGAAGATGAGGAGACGGAAGCTACCTATACTATCGTTATTACCCGCGGAGAGCCGTTGGCCGTAGCAGCGATTGCCGAGGGCAGCTTGGCCGTTTACCCCAACCCCGTAACCAACGGCACGCTAACCATCGACAACGGCGACCTGAAGGCCGGTGAACGGATAGAGCTTTACAGCCTCGCCGGAAACCTCGCCGCTACCTGCGACGCAAGCGCCGGTGCGCAAACCACCATCAACGTGTCGAGCCTGCCCAAAGGAGCATACATCGTAAAGTTGGGTAAGCGCACGGCAAAGGTTGTGGTGAAGTAAGAGCTAAGAGCTAAGGGTTAAGAGCTGAAAATTTAGATGTTGGCGTTGGGAGCTTAGCGGGCGTAGCCCAACTCTTAGCCCTTAGCTTTTGCAGAACGTTAAATATTAAATATTAAAGTTTTTATTTTGGATATTTCTGTATTGTTTTTGCATTTTTCACCCTAAAAAATCTTGTGTTATGGCAAAGATTATGCTCTTTTTTGGGATGCTGGCGGCGGCTGTAGCTGCCAACGCAGCATCGGTTTTCGTGAAAATTGGCGCTTCGGGCGCGGCTGACGGAACAAGCTGGGCTAACGCCTACACGGACATTGGCGCTGCGCTTGCGGCTGCCGAGGCCGGCGATACCCTCTACGTGGCGGGCGGCACGTACAGCGTTACGGCTTCGCTGCCCTACAAGGCGGTGGCCATTTACGGCGGCTTTGCCGGCGACGAAGCTGCACCCAACCCCGCCGCAAGGCAGCTGACCCCCGGCGGAAAACCCTGGGAATTTGTAAACCCAACGGTAATAGATGCAAGCGGCTGGTCAGGCAACAACGACCCTATTTTTGCAACACCCTCCAGCGCTACCGCGCTAACGCTGGACGGCTTGACCATACAGAATAGAACGGTATCCAACGCCACGCCCTCTGTGACGACTACCAAGCAGGGGCTGACCATACGCCGCTGCATTGTGAAGGACAATAAATCAACACAGACTAGCGGTAGCGGCGTAGCCCTATATATTGAAGCTAACGGCGCTGGCGAGGTGGTGATAAAGGACAGCAAGTTTGAAGGTAATGAAGCGTGGGATGGCGGGGCTATTTTTGTTAATGCTTATAGCGGTAACGTTATCATTTCCATTTCCGGTTGCTTATTTACGAAAAATGTTGGTACCGGTGCGGTAGCTTGGATGAAAAGCGGCACAATGCTGGTTGCAAACTCCGAATTTATCAGCAACGATGGGCGCTTTCAGGCAGGTGCTTTCAAAGTAGATGGAGGAACAGCCACCTTTGCAAATAGCATTTTTAAAGGGAACAAGGCGGGAAAGAATTCGACCAACAAGGACTGGGTTCAGGGTGGCGCCATTCATCGTTTGGGCGGCTCGGTGGCTGTGTATAGCTGCGTATTTGACGGCAACGGTTGCTACAACGATTACCAAAAACCAACCATAGAGGGAAGCAACGTTGTTCTGTACAACTCCATTTTTATTAACAGCGATGGCAAACACTTTGACAACGCCACCGCTTCCTACTGCATGTTCGACAAAGACGTTCCCGCAGGCGAGGGCAACATTGCCTACAGCGAGGGCGTGTTTACCAACGCTGCCGCAGGCGACTACACGCTTGCCGAAAATTCTCCCGCCAAGGGCAAAGGAAAGTTCACCATACCCAACTCCAAAACCTCATGGGGGCAAACCGTCATGGGGGCATACGGAGGCGAGTGGACGGAATCTCCCTACTTCCACATAGTGTTTGAGCGCAGGGGCGACGCCTTGCTGAAGGATAACGGAGCCGGAAGTGCTGTTACGGCGCATAGGGTATATCCCGCAAACCCCAGCTTGCTTACCGATGCGCTGAAGTGGAGGTTTATCCGCGAAGGAAGCTACGTGAGGGTGCAGAGCGGATTGGGAAGCTACTTGGATTTGGAAGGTAGCGCATGGACCACGCAAGCTGCCATCACCACGGATGCCCGTACGATATTCAAGTTTGTGCTGTCGAACAACTTTTCCGGAGACAATGGTCCAAAAGGTATTTTTCTCAACTTGTACGCAAATTACCCCTCCTTCTCTACCGCTATGAACAAATCAAGCGGCAATAGTAATGTTGGCACATACGTTAACCTTGGCGACGACGGCAACGCCATATCCCTTGCCCCTTCCGAAGCTATGGAGGCGGCTATGCCACAGCTGGATAAGTACTACCAAATCTACGCCCTCCGCGGGCATACCTCCATACAGTCCGCCACCCAGGTTTGGCAGGGAGCCGGAGAAAGTGCAAATATTACCCTCCAAGCCCCCAATGATACCATAACGAAGCAGCTCTGGAAGTTTGTGGCAGCTCCAGATGGGGTGAACATACAGAGCTTGGACGGAGGTCTCTTAAAAGCCTCTGACAACAACACCCAAACCGTAAGCTCGGGGGGAGATGTATTCACCCTGGCGTGGAGCCAGTATAGCAAAAATACTACAACGGGAGGCGTCGGTCCGCAGCAGCATTTTTCGGTATATAACGCCACCAAAGGAGGCTCTCAGGCTTACGTTTGTGGCTCCCTCGGATGCTACTGGTACAACACCTCAGACCATGAGGTGGAGTTCGTTCCGGTAGCGCCATCCGTTACGCTCAGCGCCGATACCCTCAAGTTCGGCAGCTTTTTTGAAAGCGGAGCGGCTGCTGTGAAGACGTTTACCGTTTCTTCCAAATTCATTACCGACGAGATAGAGACCAGCATTGAATATACCAGCGGCGCCTCCGGCTTTAGCGTGGCGCA
>JAISLN010000155.1 GCA_031290835.1 Prevotellaceae bacterium | reverse complement strand
GCGCTCTCCTCAAGTCCCGCAGGGCAGGGTGTTCAAACCTGCGTAATTTTTTTCGCCGATTTGTGCCGAAATCAATTGGTTTAGCAACCTCATTTTCACCTAATTTCTCAAACAAAACGACCTCAGTAGCCATGGAATACGCCACCTGCAACCCAACCTCATTAACCTCATAAAGCGATGCTGCGAGCGAACAATGAGGTAATGAGGTATTGTTCGCATCATATACTTTTGCTACTGAGGTCGTTTTGTTTGAGAAATTAGGTAAAAATGAGGTTTTCGCTACCTTCTTTTTCAGCTCAATTTTCGGAAGAAAAATTTCGTACCTCCTGAACACCCTACCCGTAGGGATGCATCTCTTGGTAGAAGCACATCCCGTCGCCGCTTTTTGCATCCCGTAGGGATGCATCTCTCGGTAGAAGCGCATCCCGCCGCCGCTCTACCGAGAGTCGCATCCCTACGGGATGCGGAGGTTAATCAAGTGTCGTCCCTGCGGGACTTGGGATGGCGTTCGTGCCGTAATCCGCAGGCTAAAGCCTACGGTTAATCAAGTGTCGTCCCTGCGGGACTTGAGATGGCGTTCGTGCCGTAATCCGTAGGCTAAAGCCTACGGTTAATCAAGTGCCGTCCCTGCGGGACTTAGATAGCTGGCGCTTTGCGCAATTCAAAATTTAGAATTCAAAATTCAAAATTTCCTTTACTTTTCCGCCTTAAACCAGTCGTTGGGGTCTTTGTTGCTGCGAAACCAAAACGCGCCTCCCCCCTCAATGAGGGTAAACCCTTCGGCCTGCTGGAGAAATTTTCGGAAATCGCCCACGCCAGCTCCGCTGCTGTAGCCCGCGGGCACGTTGCTGCTGGTGGTGCCGTAGCTGAGGTTGAGCGTTACCTGATAGCTGGAGTTGGGGTATTCCTCTACGGGGTTAAACGCCTTTTCTCCCGCCGGGGCCTGCCAGTACCAGTAGCCGCCGTTGGTGTAGCGCACCACTGCGCCAAAATCGTAGCTTCCCCTCGGCATCCAGAGCTGAAACTTGTCAAAATCGCTGTGCGCCGCCTGAAACGCCGCTCTCCACGCCTCCAGCTTCGGGGACATGAGGGTTACGTTGAGGGTTATCTGCTTCGGTATCCCGTAAACGTCCAAGCCCCGCTGGTACCTGAACGCCTCAATCACGTTCACGGAGGGGTCAACCACGAAAGTTGCAACGTTCTCCTCGCTGACGGCGGTGGCGCCCTGCGGCGTGTAGAAGTAGAGGCTTTCGTTGCGCTCGCCGGCGGATGCGGCCTCAAATATAAGCCGGCTGTTGAGCACCTTCTCGCGCAGCCCGTCAAAGGTTACGGTAGCGCCGTTTGCCGTTACGGAAATGGGCTTGTAGAAGTCCACGCCCAGGGCAGAAAAGTTGTAGTATCCGTCGGCCACGCTCACCGGATTGCTGCCGTCCTTGTAGATGAGCGAAAATATCCGTCGGCTGTCGTCGATGCTGAGAAAAGCCGTGGGGACGTCGCTTCCGTTTACGTTGAGCGACCAGCGCTCGCCGTTGCTCACGGTAAACTTTTTGGCGAAGCTGCGCGCCAGCTCCAAGTCGTCCTCCCCGTATTCGCCGACCTTTATGAGCTGCACCCGCGCACCGCGCTTCAGGCCCGCCAGCTCGAGCTTATCTTCGGCAGCATCTTTTATAACAAACTGAAATTCACCTTTGTATCCCGCGCCGTTTTTCCCGCCGAGCACGGCTTCTTCGGGGTTGGCGAGGTCGTGCAGGGAGTTGTAGGAGTCAAATATCAGCACGGGCGCCTGCGACATATCTACGCGGTACGAGCTGGTATCCCACCCGTTGGGGCGGAGCTCCGAGTTCATGGCCACCCTGTTTCCCTCCAAAAACCTGAAGAGAAAGTTGAATCCACCAAACTCTGCGGTGTCGGGGTAGTAGGTCATTTTCCACCCGTAGGGCGCCCCTGTGAGGATTTCGTTGCACCGCGCAACAAACGCCCGCGACCGCGCCCCCGACGATTCCGAAAATATCGGCTCGTCGTCGGCGCAGGCGCCAAGAAGCATTAACAAAAACAGATAGCTGTACTTTTTCATTATATACAAAATTCACTATTCGTTATTCACTATTCGTTATTCATTATTCACTATTCGTTCGAGTGCTGCTTGGACGGAGTCGCGCAGGGCGTAAATATCCAGTCTCCACGAATTCATGTAGTAGGCAGCGACTACTTTTTCTTTTTCGCGTATCTTACTTTTTCCGTACTCGGTTTGCGCCTTGTTAATTCTGGCTTCCCACTCCTCCTTTGAGCTTGTTGCCATGAAGCCTACCATTTCGGCAAAATCTTCGTTGGGCGAGCTGCGGGCGTACTTGCTTATAAATCCGTTGTCGTAGGCCTCCTGCTCCGAGGGCAGCGTCCATATCGACACGTAGCCTCCCGCCGTGATTTTTTGAAATTCCGGGGTGTAGAGCTTTACCTGATTTACGATATGTGTAAACTCGTGGTGGGTGGTTTTCATAAAGTGTATGAGGCGTTCGCGGTGCTTGGGGTCGGGCGAAAAGTTGAGGTGGTTTACCTCCGTGAGGGTAATTCTTCGCCCTCCCTCGGCGTAGCCCAGATTTTTGCTGCCGCTGTCCTCCTCCACCAGCTCCGAGCCTATGAGGGAGAGCTGCTTGGGGGCGGTGGTTTTGAAAAAGTCTTCGCCTCCCACCGCGGCGCAGGCTTTCACCCAGGTTTGGAGCAGGAGCTCCATCAGCTCTTTTACCTTGTCCTCGCTGGCGGGCGTGGGGTGCTTTGTCCAGTCCACCTCGCTGTAGTCCCACTTGTACTGCACCTCTATGTTGTAGGGCGCGGTGAAGTTGTTGTAGAGCCACCGGTCGAGCTCCGTCCGCGCGGGAGGCGTGGTGTCGAAGATGGAGGCCTCAAAGGTTTCTTGGCTGCCGGAGCAGCTTTGCAGGACGCTCAAGTAGAGCGCCGCCGCCGCAATGTGTAATATTTTTTTTTGTGCCATGGTTTTTTAGAAGTTTAGAAATTTAGAATGTAGGAGTTTAGAAGCTGATTCTCTCCAAATTCAAAACCTCAACTCAACTCAATTCAATTCAACTCAATTCAACTCAATTCAACACAATTCAACTCCAAATTCAATTCAGCTCAAAATTTTGAATTAGGCTTACGCGCGATAGCCTGTTCGCGCTTTGCGCAATTACTCACTTTTGTTTTCTTTTTAAAGGTGTTCGTGAGCTCGCTTCGCTCGGTTCAAAATTTAGAATTCAAAATTCAAAATTTCCCTCTCTCGGATTTTTCCCTATTCCGTAGGGCTGCGCGTCTGAGGGTATTTGTAGCGCCCTTCGCGGGTCGTTGTCGGTTAAGGTAACGGTTGGCTGCATGGTGTAGGGAAATTTGTGGGTTACCGGAATGTGAAAGCGCTTAACGTCAAACCACCTCAAGCCCTCCTGAAAGAACTCCAGGCGGCGCCATCCCACGATGCACTTCAGCAGGGGAATTTGGTATCCGTCGCTGTCCAGCGCGTAGTGGGGCTGCATGGCGGGGTATTGCAGCTTGTTGTCCGTGTAGAATCCTGCAATGGTTTCAATGGCGGTTTCGCCCTTTTCGGCGGCCTTGCTCGTAATGTTGGCGCCGCCCTTGAGCCGCTTCGACAAAAATATGTCGACGTCTGCAATGGCCAGGCCATACTCCTTTTTCATGGCGTAGGCTTCCGCCCGCATCAGCAGCGCATCCTCAACGGTGAGCCACGCGCCCAGCGTACGGGTGGAGTAGCTGTTGTACTTGCTCAAAAATCCGGCGGTGGAGGCGCTGGTAAACCACGTTTTGTAAAAAATTCCGCTGCTCCCCTTGGTTCCCGCCACGTTTTCGGCGTAAAACAGGTTGTCCGAGTGCTCCCTCATCATACCGTAGGGCAGGTTGCCGTTGATGTGGTCGCTTGCCCAGTAGCTGTAGCTGCCCACCAGCAGCAGGATGTTGGGCTGTTTGACGTCCCGGTAGTTGATTTTGTACTCGTCGTAGGAGGCGTTCACAAACTGCGCCGAATCGTCCAGCGGCAGCAGCTTTTCGGCAATGCTGCCGTCGCCCATGGCGGCGGTGGCGTGAACGATTACGCTATCCCAAACGCTGCCTCCGCTCTCGCCTCCCTTGTAGAGGTAGAATCGCGCGGCAAAGGCGTGGGCGGCGGCCTTGGTAAAGTGGTACTTGGGCACGGTGTACACGGCGTCGTCAATGAGGTGCAGCCCGGCCTGCAAATCCTGCTCTACCAGGTCGTACACCTCCTGCACGGAGCGGCGCGTATAGTCCGGCGCGGCAATTTTTTCCGGCGCCAGCATGTAGGGGACGCCCGGTGCGCTGTTGGCGGTGGCAGGGCTGTAGTGCTCGGCAAAAATGTTGACCAGCATAAAGTGGGCAAAGGCTCGGCACACCAGCGCTTCGCCCTTTTGCGCGCTGTAGCGCTCCGGGTCGGGCGCCGCGGCAATGGCCTCCAGCGCTTGGTTGGCCGAAGCTATCGCCTTGTAGCATCCGTACCAAATGTTGGACGGCGTATCGTAGCCCGTTCCGGCGAGGTCGCCATCCTCCCACTTGTACATGCTTTCGAGCAGCAGCTGGCGGGTATGCGAGGGCGAAACTCGGCGCTCGGAGGCGTTGTCGCTCATGGTTTCCAGCACGTGAAAGTACTGCATGTCGGGGTACGCCGTTACCAGCAGCTCCTGCACCGCCGCCGGCGAGGCAAGGCTGGTGCGGTTGTCGGGGGCTACGTCGAGAAACTTATCGCACGAGCAGCAGCCAATCGCCGCAAAGCCCACCGCTATATGAACGATTTTTTTCATAACCGTAAATTGCTTCTATTTTTAATTCTTAACTACTACTTCTTCACTTTAGAATCCCACCCTCAAGGAAAACGTTACCTGCTTGGGCACGGGCATGGCCACCCCGCCCGTGTTGACAAACTCCGGGTCTTGCCCCTGCAATTTTTTGTCGGAGTAGAGCAGGACGAGGTTGGAGGCGATAGCCCGCAGCTGAACGTTTTCAACGCCCATTCCGCTAATCCATCGCCGCGGCAAATCGTAGGACAGGGTAATGTCCTTCAGGCGAACGAAAGAGCCGTCGCAAACGCGCACGTCGGACAAGCTGTAGGCGTTGTAGGCTTGGCCCAGCTTGCTGTTCTTTTTAGCCTGCGATACCGAGGCAATAACCGGTATGGAGGTGTAGGCTTCGTCGCCCGGCAGCATCCAGCGGTCGCTGAACTCGCGCGGCATGGCGTTTAAGTCCGTGTACTGGCTCTTAAACACCCCTTCGTCTAAGCGGATAACGTTGCCGAGCTGGTAGCTGAGGTAAATGCTCAGGCGAAGCCCCCCGTACCTGAACGAATTTTCAAAGCCTCCCATAATGGGCGGGTCAATGGGTCCTTCGTACTTGAGGTATCCGGTGTTTTCGTTTTCGTCAAAGCGCACGTTGCCCACCGTAACCTCCCCCTTTTCGTTGAGGGTTTGCGGCAAGCCTTCGTCGTTTAGCCCCATGAAAGGGATGGAGAACAGCCCGCGCTGCGGGTAGCCCTTCACGGGGTAGCCGGCAGAGCTCACCAAGTCTATCACCCTCGGGAAGCCCTGTAGCTTGGTTATCTCGCTGTGGTTGTAGGCAAAGGTGAGGTTGGTGGACCACGAAAAAATTTTCTGCTCCACGTTTTTGGTGTTGAGGGTAAACTCCGTGCCGTAAATTTCCATGTCGGCATAGTTGGCTTTTTTGGTCAGCTGACCGCCCACCGCGGAAGTTCTGATGTCGCCGATGAGGTCAAACGATTGCCGGAAGTAGGCGTCGATGCTCAGGCTTATTCTGTTGCCCAGCAAGCCTACGTCCAGCCCTGCGTTGCTTTCGTTGAGCTTTTCCCACGTCAGCTCGCTGTTTTCGAGCTGCGAAATGTATATCCTGTTTTCCCGGTCGTCCAGCCCGGTAGATCGGCTTGTGATACCGTTGTAGAGCACGGTGGTGGCGTTGCTCACGTTGCCGGGCATGTTGGCCGCAAGGCTGTGCGACAGGCGCAGCGTAAGCTGCGGTATCGCCTTGTTCAGCCCGCCAAAGAAGCCCTCTTCGCTAACGTGCCACGCGCCGCTAAGGCTCCACGTCGGCAGCCAGCGGGCGCTGCGCGACCTGCCAAGCTTATTCGAGCCGTCGTACCGGCCGGTGGCGTTGAACACGTACCGACCCGCGTAGCTGTAGCTCAGCTTGGCAAAAAACGAAGAAAAGCGCTCGTAGGCTTCCTCATAGCCGTAGTACTGCCCGCCCGTTTCGGTCATTTGCTTAAAGTAAAGGTAGTCGACAAAGGGCACACCTCCCCGCTCCCACTGGTAGCCAACGCCCTTGCTGTAGGAGTTGCCGCGGTTGACGTAGCGCAGCTCCTGCCCCGCCAGAATATTGGCCTTGTGGTCGTCGAAAAAATCAAAATCGTAGGTCGCCATAGCCCGCTCATTGAAGCTAAGCAAATCGTCCTCGTTGCGGTTGTAGAAGCCTCCGTAGGGCACTACCACCACCTTGGGCAGGTTTACGTTGTCGGGGTCGCGGTACAGGTAGCTGTTTTGGCCGTTGATGTAGGAGTCTTCGTTAGCGCGGTAGGCCATGGCGTAGTTGGAGTTTTCGTTGATTTTGTGCTCCCGCGAGGTCATCACGTAGCGAAAAGAGCCGATAGCCTTTATGCTTAGCCCCTTAATGGGTTTCGCCTCCAGCTCGCTTTGCAGCTTGGTATCCATCATTTTTATGCCGAGCGTATTATTCTCCAGCTCGTTGAGAATGTTGAAGGGGGCGTAGCTTCGGACATAGTACTCGTAGCCTCCCTCGTCGTCGTAGGGGCGCATCACCCTGCTGGTGTTGAGGGAGTAGCTAAAAGGGTTGATGTCAAAGGAGCGGGAGTAGGATCCTTCCGAAGCGTTTACGCTGCGGTTGTTGGTGCCGGGCGCTTGCTGAAGCCGGACAGACGAGGTGGAGAGCAGGTTGACCGAAACGTACTTGTTCACGTCAAACGAGGCGTTGGCGTTGCCCGTAAAGCGCTGCACGTTTTCGCCCATTGCCCAGCCGTCGTCTCCGTAGTAGCTCAGCGAGCCGTAGAAGCGGGAGCGCTCCGTCCCCGACGAAATGTTCACGGAGTGGCTTTGCTGCAACGAATTGGTGAAGAGCGCGTCAAACCAGTCGGTGTTGATAGCCTCGTACTGCTGCAAGAACTTTGCCTTGGCTTCGGGGGTGTTGGGCAAGCCAAACTGCCCGTTGGTGGCGTCCCACGTGTTGATAAGGTCGTACATTTTGCGGTACACCCCGCCGTTGCTGCTGCGCGACACGTCGGCGTAGTTCAGCCGCCCTTTTTCCTCCAGCTCCTGGTAGATCATCATCTGCTCCTGCGAGTTCATGATGTTGTAGTTGCTGTACGAAGGCTTGAGGCGGGTAGTAAATTCGCCGGTATAGTTCACCCGCAGCGTGCCCTGCTTGCCTTTTTTGGTGGTGATAACTATCACCCCGTTCATGGCGCGCGCGCCGTAGAGCGAGGTAGCCGCCGCGTCCTTCAGGATTTGAAACGACTCTATGTCGTCGGCGCTAAGCCCTGCAATGGCAGAGCTGATAAGGGTTTCGGGGTTGCCGGAGGAGAGGTCGTCGGGCGACACCTCCACCACATCTTCGAGGGCGATACCATCTACCACCCACAGCGGCTTTTGGTTGCCGTGTATGGACGAGGCGCCGCGCACGCGCAGCTTGGGCGAAGCGCCAAAGGTGCCCGATACGTTCTGCACCTGCACTCCGGCAGCTTTGCCTTGCAGCGAGCGGCTGATGTCGGCAACGCCATCCGTCAGCGCGTCCGACGCCTTGAGCGTAGCCACAGAGCCGGTAAACAGGTGCTTGTCGATGCTTTGGTAGCCGGTTACCACGATTTCCTCCAGCGCATGGTCTTCCGATTTCAGCTTCACCACCAGCTGCGTTTTCCCGTCAACGAGCACCTCCGTAGGGGCAAAACCCATGAACGAAACCACCAGCGTTGCGGAAGGCTCTACGTCAGCGAGCGTAAACTTTCCGTTGACGTCGCTCATGGTGGCTTTGGTGCTGCCCTTCACCACAACGGTTGCCCCCACCAGCGGTTGCTTGTCCTCATCCAGCACTGTTCCCTGCACGTTCAGCCGTTGGGGCTGTCCCGCCAAATTTTGTGCGCCTGCCGCAAGCGTGAGCAGCAGCAGAAACGAATATGCAGCCTGTTTATAGCTAATTAACTTCATTTTGTTACTTTACAGTTTTGTAATTATTTACGTTAATGCTTACCTCGTCTTTGCGCTTCACCACCACGCCTTCCGCCCGCTGCATGCCGACAAAAAAGGCCGCTCTCCCATTCCTTATATATAGGCGCAAAAAATACCTCCCGGGCAGAGCATGGCAAAAGCCGCTCGCTCGGGAGGTTGCTACAGGATATGCTACGAACGAAAAGGGTAAGAAAAAAAGAAGTCCGGCTACTTGCAGGAGAACTTTTTTTTGATAGCTCAGGTGTGTGTGTGTGTGTGTGTGTGTGTGTGTGTGTGTGTGTGTGTGTGTGTGTGTGTGTGTGTGTGTGTGTGTGTGTGTGTGTGTGTGTGTGTACGCGCGCGCACAAATATCGCACCTGACTGTACAAATCAAGCGCTACAAATGGTTGTTTTATGTTAAAAATAAAGTACATTTTTATTTTGCTATGTTATTACGATTTTAGTGCATGAATTTTTTTGTGCTACAAGTTGACATTTTACATAAATCACTGCCGCCACCACAAGCGCTACCGGAGATTGCCTTCCGGTGCAAAGGAGGCTGTTTTAAGTTAAGGCTAAAATACTTTTATTTTACTATGCTATTACGATTTTGGCGCATGAATTTTTCTTTGTGCTACCAGCTCACATTTTACGTAAATCACTCTGCCGCTACCACAGGCTCCACCGGAGATTGCACTCAATGCACAAGGGCTGTGGAAAGTTTAATAGCGGCGTAAAGGTATAAGTTTTTGCTAATCGCAAGTATTAAATGAGAAAATTTGTTGCGCTAAATTTTATTAAATTATAGGCTTTGAATTTTTTGGAATGGCTCAACTATCAAATTTACATAGATTTTGCAAATCTTCTAACAAAATGTAAGCTCCTGCCGGATGGGTGGCTTTTGCCAGCTCCACCACGCAGCGTTCTCCCCTGAAGTTTTCAGCGTGCGCCATTTTTTTTAATTCAACTTTCAAATTTTCAAAAAAAAACGCTATCTTTGGCAGGTTGTTACCCAAAAATACTCTGCGATTTAAGGAGCGCGCGCAGCAATTTGTCAAACTATAAACTTTTTTTACCATGCAAAACTTTTGCCTTCAAGATTTTGAGATCTGGTTTGTAACCGGAGCGCAGCTGCTGTACGGCGGCGACGCCGTAAAACATGTGGACGCCCACTCCAACGAAATGGTGGCGGGGCTTAACCAATCGGGGCGCCTCCCCCTAAAGGTGGCGTACAAGGGCACGGTGAACTCGTCAGCCGAGGTGGCCGCCGCGCTGAGCGCCGCCAACGCCGACAAAAAGTGCGCAGGCGTCATCACCTGGATGCACACCTTTTCGCCCGCCAAAATGTGGATTCACGGGCTGAAAGACTACAAAAAACCGCTGCTGCACCTGCATACGCAGTTCAACCGGGAAATCCCGTGGGGCGAAATCGACATGGACTTCATGAACCTCAACCAAAGCGCCCACGGCGACCGCGAGTTTGGGCACATCGTTTCGCGCATGCGCAAAAACCGCAAGGTGGTGGTGGGGCACTGGCAGGACAGCCGCGTGCACGAGCGTATTGCCGTGTGGATGCGCGTGGCGGCGGCGTGGGCCGACGCGCAGGACATGCGCATCGTCCGGTTTGGCGACAACATGAACAACGTTGCCGTAACCGACGGCGACAAGGTGGAGGCCGAAATCCGCCTTGGATACCACGTGGACTACTTCTCCATCGGCGACCTTGCCGCAGAGGTGAAGCAGGTGAGCGAAGAGCAGGTGGACGAGCTGGTGAGCGCCTACGAAAGGGAGTACGACTTTGCCGACAACGCCAAGCAGGGCGGCAAAGACCACGCGCAGGTGCGCGAAGCGGCGCGAATAGAAGCGGCGCTGCGCAAATTTTTGGCGGAGAAGGGCGCAAAGGCCTTCACCACCAACTTCGACGCGCTGCACGAAATAAACCAGCTGCCGGGCCTGGCGGCGCAGCGCCTCATGGCGGACGGCTACGGCTTTGGCGCGGAGGGCGACTGGAAAACCGCCGCGCTGGTGCGCACCATGAAGGCCATGGCGCACGGGCTGAACGGCGGAACATCGTTTCTCGAAGACTACACCTACCACTTCAAGGGCAAAGGCTCCATCCTGCAGGCGCACATGCTCGAAATTTGCCCAAGCATTGCGGGCGCCAAGCCGCGCATGGAGGTGCACCCGCTGGGCATTGGCGGAAAGGCCGACCCCGCGCGGCTGGTGTTCACCGCCCACGAGGGCGCGGGCGTGGCCGCTACGGTGGTGGACATGGGCAACCGCTTCCGCATGGTTGTAAACTTAGTGGACGTCATCAAGCCCGAGGCGGCGCTGCCCAAGCTGCCCGTGGCAAGCGCCCTGTGGATTCCGCAGCCCAACCTCGAGGTGGGCGCCGCCGCGTGGATTTACGCCGGCGGAACGCACCACACCGCCTTCAGCTTCCCGCTCACGCGCGAGTACATGGAGGACTACGCCGATATCGCCGGCATCGAAATGGTGACCATCGACGAAAGTACCACCATCCCTGAATTTAAGAAAGAGCTGCGCTTCAACGAGGTGTACTACATGCTCAACAAGGCGCTACAATAAAATTTTGTTTTGGCGCACAAATGGCGCAGAATTTGCATTTAAATCTGTGCTCATCTGCTTAATCTGCGCACCAAAAAGCATATTCATTCATGATTCTTAATTTTTTTTATTAACTATGAAGTACGTTATTGGCTTAGATTACGGCTCGGATTCGTGCCGCGCAGTTGTGGCAGACGCCCTCACGGGAAAACAGGTGGCTACCGCCGTGTGCTGCTACCCGCGCTGGATAGGCGGAAAATACTGCGACCCCAAGCGAAACCGCTACCGGCAGCATCCGCTGGACTACGTGGAGACGCTGGAGCAAACCGTTACCCAAGCGCTGAAAAGCTGCCCGCCGGAGGTGGCAAAAAACGTGGTGGGAATATCCTTCGACACCACCGGAAGCACGCCCGTGGCGGTGGACAAGAACGGCACGCCGCTGGCGCTGCTCCCCGAATTTGCCGAAAACCCCAACGCCATGTTTGTGCTGTGGAAAGACCATACCGCCGTTGCCGAAGCCGCAGAAGTAAACGCGCTGGCCAAGAAGTGGGAGGTGGACTACACCGCCTACGAAGGCGGCGTTTACTCCTCGGAGTGGCTGTGGGCAAAAGCCCTGCACATACTCCGCGAAGACGCCGCCGTGCGCCGCGCCGCGTACTCGTGGGTGGAGCACTGCGACTGGATGCCGGCGCTCCTCACGGGCAACGCCCGGCCCGAAGCCATGGCGCGTAGCCGCTGCGCAGCCGGACACAAGGCTATGTGGCACGAAGAGTGGGGCGGGCTGCCGTCGGAAAAATTCCTCGCCACCCTCGACCCGCTACTCGCCGGATACCGCGAAAGGCTCTACTCCAAAACCCTCCCGAGCAACCACAAGGCGGGCTGCATCACCAAGGAGTGGGCCAACAGGCTGGGGCTGCCGCAGGGCACAGCCGTTGGCGTGGGAGCATTTGATTGCCACATCGGCGCGGTGGGCGCTGCCATCAAGCCCTACACCTTTGTGCGCGTCATCGGCACCTCCACCTGCGACGTAATGGTGGTAAAGCCCGAAGAGCTGCGCGGAAAGCTCATCAGGGGAATATGCGGACAGGTGGACGGCTCCGTCATACCGGGGCTGGTGGGGCTGGAGGCAGGGCAATCCTCCTTTGGCGACGTGTACGCGTGGTTCAAAAGGGTGCTGGCGTTTCCCGCCGAAGCCATTCTCTCCCAAACCAAGCTGGTGGACGAGGAAACCCGCCGACAGCTGGTGGACGAGGTGGTTGAAAGAATCATCCCCGCGCTGACCGAAGAAGCCGAAAAAATCCCAATTGAGGAGAGCGCCATCATCGCCACCGACTGGCTGAACGGCCGCCGCACGCCCGACGCCAACCAATTGCTCACGGGCAGCATCACCGGGCTGAGCTTGGGCAGCACGGCGCCCCTCATCTTCCGTGCGCTGGTTGAGGCCACCGCCTTTGGCTCAAAGGCCATTGTAGATCGCTTTGTGAGCGAAGGCGTGCGGATTGACAGCGTAACGGGCATTGGCGGCATTTCGCTCAAGTCGCCCTTTGTGATGCAAACGCTCGCCGACGTGCTCAACATGCCCATCAAGGTTTGCAAAACGGAGCAGGCTTGCGCGCTTGGCGCCGCCATGTTTGCCGCCGTTGTTGCCGGCGTTTACGACAAGGTCGAAGACGCGCAGCACGCCATGGCGCAGGGATTTGCGGCGGAATACGCGCCCAACCCAAGCCGCCACGAAGCCTACATGAAGCTCTACAACCGCTATCTTGCCCTGGGAAAATTCAGCGAAGAAGCGCTGGGGAGCTAACAATTTTCAAAATAACCGTTAGCATGAAGTTTTCACCCGGAGCACCGGGATTTTTTATCCTCACGATTGGGAAATTTCATGATTTTCATCTAATTTTGTCGGCGGTGAAGGGCGGCGCTCAGGCGGTGCGCTTCACCGCTTCTACTTCACTAAGTAAATTTTGTACTAAGCATGAAAAAGTTGCTCTGCTACTCCGTTATCCTGCTGCACGCTGCGGGCGTATGCGCCGCGCAGGCCGCCGCGCATCGCGATTCGGTCAAAACGGGGTGGAGCTTTGGCGTGCTGCCCGCCGTTTCGTTCGACAGCAACCTCGGTTTTCAGTACGGGGGATTGGTCAACCTCTTCTACTTTGGCAACGGCAGCTCCTACCCGCACTACCTGCACTCCATTTACGCCGAAGTTTCGCAGTACACCAAGGGCACCACCGTTTTTCGCACCTACTACGACTCGAAGTACCTGCTGCCCGGGCTGCGCGCTACCGTAGATGTGGCCTACCTCGCCGACAAGATGATGAAGCTGCACGGGTTTAACGGCTACCGCGCTGCCTACCTCCCCGATTACCTGGAAAAGGAAAAGTTTGGCGACGGCTTTTACAGCTACGACCGCAACATGTTTCGCGTGGTGAGCAGCTTTCAGGGTAGCATCGGCGGGCGGCTGAGCTGGGCGGCGGGCGTTGATTTGTACGCGTGCAAAATAGGCGCGGTTGACAAGGGCAAGCTCGGCTTGGGGAGCGACTCCACCGCCTACGAATACTACGTGCGCTACGGCGGCATACGGGCGGAGGAGGCCGACGGCGGAACGCACCTCTACCTCAAGGGCGGGCTGATTTACGATACCCGCGACTTTGAGCCAAACCCCTCTCGGGGGCTCTGCACCGAGCTGCTGCTGCTGGCCGCTCCCGACTTTGAGGGGCGCGGCAACGCGCACGTCAAGCTCTCGCTCGTGCACCGTCAGTACTTCACCCTTTTGCCGCAGCGCCTTTCGCTGGCCTACCGCGCGGGCTATCAGGGAACGCTGCTCGGCAGCACGCCGTGGTACCTGCAACAGAACTTCCACGTGCTCATGCTCCGCAAAAACCTCTCGGAGGGGCTGGGCAGCAACAGCACCATGCGCGGCGTGGTGCGCAACCGCATCGTGGGCGACGGCATCGCCTTTGCCAACCTTGAGCTGCGCCTGAAGCTGGCGCACTTCAGGCTCTTCAACCAAAACTGGTACATTGCCACCAACCCCTTTGCCGACGCGGGTATGACGGTGCAGCCCTACCGCAAGGCGCAGCTGGAGCAAATGCAAAAGGACGTTGACCGCTACTCTCTCGCCCGCCCAACGCTGGTTGCGGACGACCAAGAAGCGCCGCACGTGTGCGCCGGCGTTGGCCTGCAGGTGGTGATGAACCAAAACTTTATTGTATCGGCGGACTTCGGCAAATCCTTAGACAAGCGCGACGGCAGCACCGGCATGTACATCGGGCTGAACTACCTCTTTTGACGCAAAAAATGACAAATCCATACTACTACGACAACCATCACCACAATACGGCGCCGTTTGTAAGCGTCGGCGTAGAGCCGCCGCCGCAGGTAAACCCCAACGTGCTTGCGCGGCTCAAAAAGCCAAAAACGCTTTCGGCAAGCGACTACGTGGAGGGCGTCGCGAGCGGCAACCGCATGATACTGGGGCGAGCCATCACCATGGTGGAGAGCCTGCTCCCCGCCCACCGCGAGCTGGCGCAGGAAATTGTGGAGCGCTGCCTCCCGCACTCCGGAAAGTCGGTGCGCGTGGGCATTACCGGCGTGCCCGGCGCAGGCAAAAGCACGTTTATCGAGGCCATTGGCAGCTACCTTACGGGGCTTGGCAACAAGCTTGCCGTGCTTGCCATTGACCCGAGCAGCGAGCGCAGCGGTGGCAGCATACTTGGCGACAAAACCCGCATGGAAACGCTTGCGGGCAACCCCAACGCCTTTATCCGCCCAAGCCCAAGCGCAGGGTCGCTGGGCGGCGTGGCGCGAAAAACCCGCGAAAGCATCCTGCTCTGCGAGGCGGCGGGCTTCGACGTAATTTTTGTAGAAACGGTGGGCGTGGGGCAAAGCGAAACGCAGGTGCACTCTATGGTCGATTGCTTCCTGCTGCTCATGCTCTCCGGCGCGGGCGACGAGCTGCAGGGCATCAAGCGCGGCATCATGGAAATGTCCGACATCCTCGCCATCACCAAAGCCGACGGGGCAAACGCCGACAAGGCTACGGCGGCGCGAATACAGTACCAAAGCGCCCTCAACCTCTTTCCGCCCCACGAGTCGGGCTGGAAGCCTACCTCGCTCACCTGCTCCGCCGTTGACAAAACGGGGCTTACGGAGGTATGGAAAAATGTGCTGGACTACGCCGCGCTGACCAAGAGCAACGGCTACTTTGACCAAAAACGCCGCGAGCAAACAAAGTACTGGATGTACGAAGCCATCCACGAGGCGCTGCGCGACCGCTTTTACAACAACCCTCAGGTGAAAATAGCGCTGCCCAAGCTGGAGCGCGAGGTGCTGGAGGGTAAAATCAGCTCGTTTGCCGCGGCGAGAGAGCTGCTGCAAATATGACAACCGACACAAATCCTCACGCAGTGCCCTTCTACTCCGCCCTCCATATTCTGCAAAATGCCGCCTTCATCACCTGCCTCGTGATGACCCTGATGCTGCTCGTTGAGTACGTCAACGCAACGGCGCGCGCGCGGAGCCTGCTGCTGCTAAAGCGGTCGGCCTTTGGTCAGCTGCTGGCGGCGGCGCTGCTGGGCATGATTCCGGGCTGCGTTGGCGGCTTTGCGGTGGTGGCGCTCTTTACGCGCGGCGTGGCGAGCTTCGGAGCGCTGGTGGCCGCCATGGTTGCCGCCATGGGCGACGAGGCGTTTGTGATGTACGCTTCGTTTCCGCTAAAGGCGCTGGCGTTGCAGGGCATTTTGCTGGCGCTGGCGCTGGCCGCTGGCGGCGCGGCCAACCTGCTGTGGGGAAAAAAGCCTGCGCCCGCCTACCTGCCGGCTTCTGCCGCCGCCAATCATCACCATCACCATCATCACTATCGCTATCATTGCGAGAAATCGGCAAGCGGCGGGCAAGGTCAAGCGTCGAGGCGCGTTACTTTTCGGCGGGTGCTGCTGGCGGTCGGGCTGCTGCTCTTTATGGCGGCAACCGCGAGCGGGGTGTTGGGACATGCGCACGGGCACGGCGGCCTGCTGGGCGAGCGCCACATCAACCTGCTCTTTCTCGCCGTTGCGGCGGCGGCGCTGGTCGTCGTTGTTCGCGCCGACGGGCAGCTGCTGGAGCGCCACCTGTGGCGGCACGTGGTGAAAAAGCATTTTGTGAGGATTCTTCTCTGGACGCTCGGCTCGCTCGTTCTCGTTGCCGTGCTCAACCGCTACGTTGAGGCGCAGGCGTGGGTGCGCGGCAACCTGCTCTACATGTACGCCGCGGCAATGCTCATCGGGCTTGTGCCGGCGTCGGGGCCGCACTTGGTTTTTGTGCTGCTGTTTGCGCAGGGCAACCTTCCGTTCAGCGTGCTGCTGGCCAACACCATCATGCAGGACGGCCACGCCGGCATTCCGCTGCTTGCCAATTCTCGGCGCAGCTTTATTCGTATGAAAGCCGCAAAGGCGGCAATAGCGGCAGTGGCGGCAGCCTGCGGCATGATCTTCGGGTTTTGACGCTCAACCCTCGCCGCTTGCCGATTTTTGAGCGGAGAGGGGGAAAAAAGCGCGGTTCTCCGCTCGTCTCCTCCTATTTGCAAAATTTTGGTGAAAAAATGGCGCTGTGCCGCCGCTTACTCTCCGGCCGTCAGCAGCCGTCCCTGCCACGTGTTGCGCTGCGCCAGCCGCTTGTCGAGCATGGCGAGCAGCTGTTCGTTGCGGATGAGCCCCCAATCGGAGTGCGCCAAAAAGCGCGGCGGCGCCTCGCCGGCAAAGCGCTCTACCACGATATTGGGGCTAAAGCGCTCCAAAAAATCAACGAAAAAATCAATGTACTCCTCCACCCCAAAGCGCACAAATTCGTGCGGATGCGCGGCAAATTCACGCGCCATGGCGGTGTTTTTAATCAGCTGCAGCTGGTGGAACTTGGCGGTGGTCAGCGGTAGCGCCGACAGGATTTCGGCTTCGCGCAGCATGTCGTCCCTTGCTTCGCCCGGCAGCCCAAAAATGATGTGAGCGCCCACGCTTACGCCTCTCCGCGCGGTTGCCTCAATTGCCCGCACCGCCGCCGCAAAGTCGTGCCCGCGGTTGATGCGGAGCAGCGTTCGGTCGTAGCACGACTCCACGCCGTACTCCACCGCCACGTACTTTTCCTGCGCAAGCTGCGCGAGGTAGTCCAGCTTGGCGTCGTCAACGCAGTCGGGGCGCGTTCCCACAACGATGCCCGCCACCTGCGGATGCCGCAGGGCTTCGCCGTATATTTTGCGAAGCGCTTCGAGCGGCGCGTACGTGTTGGAAAACGCCTGAAAGTATGCCAAATATTGCTGCGCCTTCTTGTAGCGGTGCGCGGCGTGAAACTCAATACCCTCGTCAATTTGCTGCGCAACGCTCTTGGCGGGCAGGCAGTACGACGGGTTAAAGGCGCCGTTGTCGCAGTAGGTGCAGCCGCCCACCGCCAGCGTTCCGTCGCGGTTGGGGCAGGTAAATCCGGCGTTGATGGCCACCTTCTGCGCGCGCCCTCCCAGCCGCCGCCT